>SKKW01000055.1:0-3693 GCA_007123535.1 Candidatus Izemoplasma sp.
AAGAACCCACACAAACCTTTGATTTATCGAGTCATCTAGGGGAAGGTAAATTTGCGGTAGAACGATTTGGTCTGGTCTTAGAACAAACCTTCGACCTTGCGGGGGGTGGGGTCATCAAAGTTTCTTACATTGACGAAGCTTCACCTCTTAAATCACTGCTTAACTCAGACCCAACCTCAGAAACGCCCATCATTGGTGTTGAAGTAGGTACGGTAATGCGAAGAGTTTCCTACGAAGAACATCCAACCTCACTCACCTCTCGAGGGGCTGAGAGCATGGCACGAGACATGAACGATCCCGATCGTACGATTCGTGAAGTCATCTTCTCTTTTGAAGGTGGCGGGATTCGAGGATCGCTCATCACCACGCTATACCTAATTGGACTCACCTTGATCGTTGCACTTCCTTTCGGTGTTTTAACCGCCATTTATTTTAATGAGTTTGCGCCGAACAATCGCTTAACCAAAGGGATGCGGAACTTTATTGAAACGCTCACCGGTGTCCCATCGATCATTTATGGTTTATTAGGCATTACCGTGTTCGTCCCGCTGACTGTAAGACTGACACCAGCCTCTAACACGAACCTTATCGCAGGAGCACTGACTTTAGCCGTCATTTTATTGCCTGTCATTATCCGTACCACCGAAGAAGCACTAAAAGTGGTACCGAACGATCACCGATTTGCTTCATTAGCGCTTGGTGCTAACAAAACACAAACCACATTCAAGGTCGTCTTACCTCAAGCGTTACCGGGTATTCTAACCGCCACTTTTTTAGGGATTGGCCGTATCATTGGCGAATCAGCAGCCTTAATCTTTGTCTTAGGGACCGCCATTCGTGATTCGGTACGGGTGTTAGAACCATCCACTTCGCTTGCGGTACACATTTGGTCGATGATGACCGATGAACCGGCAAACATTGCGCTTTCAAGCACCATCGCACTCATTATTCTAGTGGTAGTACTCATCCTCAATCTGGCCATCAAGACAACTGTCTGGGCCTTTGAATGGAAAGGAAGACGTTGATGAAACCGATATTTCATATTGAAAACTTAAACTTATACTATGATGACTTTCATGCGCTCAAAAGCATTGATATGGACATCTATAAAAACCAAGTCACGGCTTTGATTGGCCCATCAGGGTGTGGAAAATCAACCTTTATACGCTGTTTAAACCGGATGAACGATCTCATTCCTGAAGCACGTGTGGAAGGCCAAATCCTGTTTGAAAGTACCGATGCACAAGACCAAAACTATGATGTGATAGGCTTACGTAAACGTGTGGGAATGGTGTTTCAAAAACCTAATCCTTTCCCCATGAGCATTTATGACAATGTGGCCTATGGCCCGAGACAACAAGGCATCAAACAAAAAGAAAAGCTGAATGAGATTGTCGAAAAAGCGCTTAAACAGTCAGCGCTTTATGATGAAGTTAAAGACCGTATGCAAGCGAGTGCGCTCTCTTTAAGTGGAGGTCAACAACAGCGTTTATGCATTGCGAGAGCCTTGGCGATGGAACCAGACGTCATTTTGATGGATGAACCCACCAGTGCCCTCGATCCTCTAGCCACACAACGCATCGAAACATTGATTAATGAGCTAAAAAAAGATTATACTATTGTTATCGTGACCCACTCGATGCAACAAGCGGCACGCATCAGCGACTACACCGCCTTTTTCTACATGGGTGAGCTGAGAGAAATTGACACCACCGAAAAAATCTTCAAAGCGCCCCGTTTAAAACAAACGGAAGATTACATTACTGGACGCTTTGGTTAGGAGAATGCATACGCTTATGAATGAACGCCAACACTTTGAAAAGCAACTCGATAACTTAAGACAAAGCATTGTCACCATGATGAACGATGTATCCGATCAATACAAACGTGTTCGCCAAGCGTTAGAACTGAGCGATAAACAATTGGCGCATGGATTGATTGCGTTTGATGAAGACATCAACCAACAAGAAATTGACATCAATGAGCGCGTCTTAAGTCTCATCATTCGTGAAAATCCTGTCGCAAGCGATTTAAGAATGGTGATGACGGCCATAAAAATTGCAAATGACTTAGAACGGATTGCAGATTACGCATGTAACATTGCCAAATACATCATTCACACTCAAACACAGCCCATGTACACCGATTTAATTGACACCTTTTTCCCACCCATTTTCTCCATGTTTAAACAACTCTCAGAAGCCTACATCAACAAGGATCTAGAACTAGCTTTAAGTGTCGCAAAAGAAGATGAAAAAATTGATGATTTGTTCGAGAAACACGTCAAAACATTCATCCGCATTACTAAAACCGAAGTCAACACCTCCGCTGAGGAAGCGGCACGCGCGATTCTAGTGGTCAAACAACTTGAACGCACAGGCGATCATCTCACGAACATTGCAGAAGCTATTTTATATTTACATAAAGCGACTCATGTGGTCTTAAACTAATCATGTGTGCTATAATCACGACGAGGTGATTGCATGATTAAACGAGCCATGTGGTTATGGTTCATAGGTGGGATTTGGGCCTTTGGACTGCTTTTGATTTTAACAAGCAACCCTTTCTTACAAGGGTTTTTATTCTTTCTTGTCACTTTGATGACTGGTTTTATGGTGTTTTACCTTAATGACCGTTATCAACAACGTGAACGGTGGCACGAAGATCGTCTAGATTATCGGTTAAGTAAAACCCAAGCGGAAGAAGAAAAAACACACGAACAACTTGAAACGCTCGTTGAAACGTTAAGCAGCGGGTTTATGTTGTTAGATTACAACGGCATCTTTACGATGGCTAATAAAGCCGCTAGAGAGTTCCTTAGTCAGTTTACGTTAAAAAGCGAATCCATTGATCAGTTAAAACCATGTCAACCCCTTTATGAAGCGATTTACCAATCATTCATAACAGAAAAACCTTTACGTAAACAAGTCCGTATTGAGGATCTCACTTACGACATTCAAACTTCGCCTTTACATCAACAAAATTTGTTTGTCGGTCTCATCGTAATCTTAAGTGACATCACGCAACTGAAACGGGCGGAACAATTTCAAAAGCAGTTTACCGCGGACATTACTCATGAGTTAAAAACCCCGCTCAGCGCCATTATGGGTTCTTCAGAACTGTTATTAACACATCAAACGATGAAGCCTGAACAACAACAAGACTTCATTCAAACCATCCATAATGAAGCCAAACGCTTAGAGACGCTCATTACCGACTTGCTTATCATATCTAAGATGGATCGTTTAGATTATGAACTCAAAAAGAAACCCTATAGTTTAGAAGCACTCTTAAAAGAATCATTTGAAAGCACGAAAACATTGTATGATAAAAAGGGCTTGGACGTTCAGCTGATCGTTGAAGACAGGACGCTTTATGTGGACATTGATAAAATGCGACAAGTCTTTTTAAATCTTTTACGTAACGCCGCACACTATACCGATGAAGGCGGTGTCACCGTAAAAACGAGCATCGATGAACACTTTGTAAGAATCGATGTCAGTGATACTGGCATCGGCATCGAAGACGTAGAAAAAGAACACATCTTTAAACGTTTCTACCGTATTGATGAGGCCCGCAGTAGAGATTCTGGGGGAAGTGGCCTGGGCTTAAGCATCATTAAAAACGTTGTCTTAAAACACCAAGGCCGTATTGAAGTCAAAAGCATCAAAGGAAAAGGCTCGACATTTAGTG
>SKKW01000024.1:0-3562 GCA_007123535.1 Candidatus Izemoplasma sp.
ACATCGTCAGCGGTGATTTGACGTAAACTTTCATAACGCTCAGGATGCACCTTGAAGTTCGTCGCAATCAATGAATTAATGTCTTGAAGCGTCCGTTGAATCCTTTTGATCGCTTCACAGTGTGTGTGATGATACGCCAAACCTAGTGTGGCTGAGAGTTCATCGTTGGTGCCAAGCGTCTCAAAGAGCCCATCGTCTTTATCAAACGCTTCGGATGAATAGTTTTTACTTTGGCCTTTGTCGCCTTTTTTGGTTGAAATGTATTCGACTTTATCGAGTTTCATAGCGTTCACCTCAGAGTTAGAATGACCCTATTATAGCTTAAACTTCGTGATTTTCACTAACGATAGGCTTACAAAAACGACCGTCCATGCGCCTAAGAGGAACCACACCGTCGTATTCGAAAAGGCGACGTTCCCCCAAACAATTTGAAGCCCAAAAATACGGCGGTATTGATCGGCTTGTTCAGCCGCACTGCCAAAGATGACTTGAATCGCATCGTTCATGTAAAGGTTGCGCATGAGGGCCGCCCCTTGTAAGAAAGGCAAACTGCCTAAAAAGGTATTAAGTCCGCGACCAAAGACGCCCACCGGCACATAAATGCCCGCAAAAAAGCCAATCAAGGTGCCCGTCAACGTCGACATCGCCCCGTGGGCGCTGTTGGTTTTAATGAAGCTTACCAGGTAATAAAAGAGCCCACTGAATAAAAACGCACTGACCACCATCAACATCAACACCTGCACAATGCTTAAGATAGGCACGAGATACCCACTGACAAAGTATAAAATCCCTAGGCCCACCGTAAGGTTCACCAGACCAAAAAGCATCGTCACAAAGAGCGCCGCAAAAAGGTAGGAAAACACCACCACACGGCGTTTTAAAGGGGCCACATAAAAATCATGAATGGTTTTACTTTCTAAGTCATTGACCATCATGCCTAAGACCCCTAAAGGGGTGGTGACCATGCCGACGAGTAAGACCCCACTTAAGATCCAACTGTAGACGAGATAGTTTCCTTCATTGGTGCCTCTTAAGCCTTCAGGTAAAGCTGATTGTTGGTTTTCATTTAAGAACACCACAAACAAGACTAAAATGATGACCGTCGATAAGAAGGAAAAAAAGACCGCCCAAGGATCACGAAAATAAACTTTCACATGACGCAAGGCTAAATTAAGCATGGGTCCCTCCTTCAAACACTTCGCCGGTAAGATTTAAAAAGACATCATCGAGTGAGGCTTTCGTGAGTTCATAAGACGCAATGTAGTCTTTAAAGGTCGTTACAAGCTCGTGGCCTTTAAAGGCGTCCTCGACCGCAATGTTCACCGTATCGTTGTGTTTGGTGTAGACGATGTTTTGACGCTTTAAGGCTTTTTCTAGTCCTGCTTTAGGATAAAGCTTTAACGTATCACTCGCATAGGTGAGTCTTAATTGATCGGCCGTGTCTTCCGCCACAATCTTGCCTTGATGCATGATGATGACATGGTCCGCATCTTTCACTTCTTCCATGTAATGCGTCGTGAGTAAGAGCGTCATGTTGGTTTCTTCTTTAAGCGTTAAAATCAACCGCCAAATGTCTTGACGACTCTTAGGGTCAAGCCCTGTGGTGGGCTCATCAAGCATCAGCAGCTTCGGACTGTGAATGAGCGCTCTAGCGATATCAAGTTTGCGTCTTTGACCGCCTGAGAGGGTCTTGACGCGTTGGTCTAAAAAGTCCGTGAGCCCAATGACCGTTTCTAAACTTTTTAAGCGCGCGTGTAAGACCTCACGTTCAAGCCCATAAAAGCGGCCCCTTAAAAAGAGGTTTTCTCGGCCTGTGAGATCTTTATCAAGCACCGAATATTGAAACACGAGCCCGATCGATTGACGAATGGCTTCATCGTCTTGACCGACTGTAAAACCGTTGATGTTCATGGTGCCCTCATCGAGACTTTTAAGCGTCGCGAGGGTTTCAATGGTCGTGGATTTACCCGCTCCATTGGGGCCTAAAAGCGCAAAGAAGGCGCCTTCTTTGACCTTGAAGCTGATGCCTTTGACCGCTTCAAGGTCACCGTAACGTTTGTGAAAGTTTGACACTTCAATCATGGATAACCTCCTATAAAATCGGTGTGAATATGCTTAAAGCACCCTCTAACAAACGGGCGCTGAAGCGACGTGATTTAAATTGTTCGTACGTGTGTTTATGGGATGCTTTAAGGTCTTTTTCAAACGCGTCTACAAGTAATTTGACGGACTCATTCACAAAAAGCGTCGTCAGTTCAAAGTCGATCACCGCAGAGCGATTATCGAGGTTGTATGACCCCACCGAGCCGATGGTGTCATCGACGATTAAGACTTTAGCATGGGAGAACCCAGGGGTGTAGGTGTAAAGATTCACACCGTGTTTGAGTAAGGTCCCCATGAAAAATTTAGTGACTCGGTAAACGAGCCATTTATCAGGGGTGCCGGGGATGATGATGTTGACACGCACGCCACTGCGTGCGGCCACTTTTAAGGCGGTCAACGTTTCTTGGTCGAGGGCCATGTATGGGGTCATGATGTTGATGGTGTGTTTGGCGCTTAAAATGAGGCGTGTGTAAACATCTCTGATGTGCGCAAACTCACTGTCAGGGCCCGATTCAATGACTTGGACGACGCCATCGGCTTGGGTCTTGGTTGGTGGGTAGAAACGGTCTTCATCAATGAACACACCGGTGTTATAGTAATAATCTTTAAAAAAGATGGCGGTGAGACTTTTAACGGCTTCGCCTTCAAGTTTGATCATCGTATCACGGAAATAATAATCATGGGGAATGGTGTTGTCGTATTCGTTGGCTAAATTCATTCCCCCCGTATACCCATGGGTCCCATCGATGACGACAATCTTACGATGGTTTCGGTAATTGATGCGGGTGTTAAACATCGGGAAGTAAATCGGGTCTTGAATGATAAAATCAACGCCTGCGGCTTTGAGCAAGTGTCTGGTTTTTCGTTTTAAGCGCGCACTGCCTAAGCCATCGACTATCAGTTTTACCGTAAGGCCTTCTTGGGCTTTTTGTTTAAGCATGTCCATGAAGCGTGTGCCACGGACGTCATCACGGATAATGAAAAAGCTCATCAGGATAAAGTCTTTGGCGGCTTCTAAATCTTTTAAGAGGGCTGGGTAAAAGGTTTCACCGTTTTGATAGAGGGTGGTGTGGGTTTGGTTAAGATAAGGGGGGAGGTGCGTTTGTTTGTGCGCATGATAAAACAGGGTTTGGATGTTGGGGTCAAGCGTGCTTTCGTTTAATCTTTGTGGGTTGGCTTCTGGCATTCTTGGCGCAAACATACTGTCGACCATGAGGGGTCTTTTTTTATAACGGCTTGAGCGTTTAAAGCTACGCCCAAAGGTTAAAAACAAGACCATTCCACTGATAGGATCGAGCAACAGTAACATCAACCAAGGCAGTTTCGTTTGGTAGTTTTCACTGCGCAGGGTAATGATGAGCCAAACAACAAAAAACGCCATCAGGCCAAGGCTTCTAAAAAGAAACCCTAAGACACTGGTGACGTCAAAAAACGCAAGGGTTGCGTTGTAGGCAAACTC
>SKKW01000008.1:0-12781 GCA_007123535.1 Candidatus Izemoplasma sp.
AACGATCCTAAGTCTTATGAAGTGATTAAGGAATACGCTGAAAGATGGGAAGGTTTAACAGGCAAGGAAGCCCTATTAATTGGTACACAACATATTTATTGAGGATTTAATCATGTCCAAAGAAATCACAATAACACTATTAATAACACCTGACGAACCTATTAGTGATGAAGAATTAGGTGCTATTATTGACGAATCACTCTACACTTCACTTGGATACAATGACGTGACAGTGGATTTTATCAACACAGAAATCAAGGCAGTCTTATGAGATTTAGTCAAATAATGGGATTAGTTTGGTTACTGTTCGGTTTGCTTGTATTGTTTGTGCCATATCAAGATGACGATACTCTGTTGTTTGGACTAGGTTGTATTATCCTATCAAACATATGGAATGCAATAGACTATAATATTACTAAAAGTAAGGGTTAAACAGATTATGAAAAGTACATGCTCTAAAGCTAGTTCGGTATTTCAACAAGTGAAACATTTACAAGAGGTGTTTAACAATCCAGCACCCACTGAGTTCGTTAATGACATCACTGTACATGAGAGTGCATTTCGCCAGATCGAAGAGGAATTAGAGGAATTTGATCGTGATATATTGACAGCATTAATCAAGCGAGATGGTAGTGCAGAGGATGAAACGGTGGATTGGATCAATGATATGATCTTTTTTCTCCTTCAATATGCCAATAAAGTGGGTGTGCTAGATAGATTACCAAATGACTTCTACACCATCTACCTAAACAACATCACCAAGGCATCTGATGAAGATAGTGTTAAACAAGCTCAAACAATGTATGCTTTACAAAACATCGACTGCTACGTAGAACAGAATCGTTTCGGTGATTGGCTTGTTAAGCGTAAAGATGATGGTAAAGTGATGAAGCCTATTGGATATGAGAAGGTGGTGTTATAAATGTCATTCCAACGTAAACCTTTCAAGGTGAAGTACAGTCCAGTACAGTTGTATGAAGTGTCCAACTGGTTTGCTGAAAACGATGGTGTCGATTACTTTGAAGCACGTTCGCTAGTGGTGCAGAAGATTACAGCATTGATCTTGTCAGGAGATCACTGGTTAATTGATAGTGGCTTGTGTGTTGTTGTGACGTTAATGGACAGCAATGAAATGATCTATTGGGTGGAATTGTTTGTTGATGTATGCGATGGCAAAGCAATGGAATCAGTCACAATAGAGTTGGAAGAAATAGAATAAAGGATGGTTTGACAAAGCCTCTATGGATGTGTTGTAATAGCGTCTGTAGAGGCTTTTTATTTAGTGGAAAACAGGAGAAATAAATGATTAATTATGTATCAAAACGTGATGGAAGTATTGTAGAATTTGATGTAGATAAGCTCAACCAATGGTCTGAATGGGCTTCATCAAACAATTGCCAAGTGAGATGGAGTGATGTTGTATTCAAAGCTATTAAAGGATTGCATGAAAACGTATCTACAGTGGATATACAACAGTCGTTGATAGACGCTTGCCTGTCATATCGCACAGAAGACCACACTAAAATGGCTGCCAACCTGCTCGTTGGTCATTTATATAAAGAAGTGTACGGTGATTTCTCTGTCCCCCACTTCCAAGAATATTATCACGAAATGGTGGAAGAAGGTCATTGGGTGGACAGTGAATATACAGAGGAAGAACTTCAAGAGATTGATAAGATTATAGATCACACTAGAGACTTTACATATTCCTATGCGACACTAAAACAGTATGTTGATAAATATGCTTTAAAGGCATTCGGAAAGCCTCTGGAAACACCTCAGATGACGTTTATGGGGATTGCTATCACTAACATGGTAAAGGAAGAAAATCGCTTAGAAATGATTAGGGACGCTTACAACGCTATCTCTCTATTGAAAGTGAACCTACCAACTCCTACAGTGGCTTTGGAACGTACACCACAATTACCAGCACCAAGTTGTTGTGTGATCTCTGGAGAAGACACTGTAGAATCTATTGGTGCTGCTTCACATATAGCATATGCAATGACTGCTAAATCCAGTGGCATCGGTGTTGAACTACGCACAAGAGCACCCAAAGACCCTGTGAAGGGCGGTAAGATTAATCATGGTGGTAAATATGGGTATTACAGTTATATTGATAGAGCTGTTAAGGCGAATCGACAAGCTGTACGAGGTGGTAGTGCTACAGTAACATTCCATTGCCTCGATCCTGAAGTAGAGTCGTTATTGACAATGAAGAGTCAACGAACAGACCCATCATACAGATTAGACCATTTGGATTATTCATTTGCAATCACTACATTATTCTTAAAGAAAGTGGCGAGTAATGATAAGTGGATGTTAGTGTCACCGTTACATGCAAGTAAGTTGTGGGACTTATCTTATGAAGGTGATCCTGACGCATTTGAAAGAGAATATGAGCGTGTCTTGCACACTGGTAAGAATATTCGATTAGTGGATAGTCGAGATATTTTTGAAGCATTTGTACGTGTACGTATGGACACTGGTAGAGTATATTTAACATTCCTTGATAATGTGAATATGCACACACCATTTAAAGATCCTATTCGATTATCAAACCTCTGTCAATTGGCAGCCTAATACAGCAATGTATTTTGAAGAACCTATTTAATTCGGTGAAACCTAAGTGCGAGTTGGTACACATAAGGCAATACCGAGCGAAGCTATAGTAATATAGAACGTGTAGAGACTATCCTGTGGTGGGAGTAGGGAACAAGTGTTCTCGAAATAGTAGGAATCCTTATGGGATTGTGATATAGTCCGACACTCTCAGAAATGAGAGAAGGTGTAACGAACCTTATAACAGTATGCAAGAAGTGATGTTACCAACAAAAGGATTTACAGACATAAACAATCTGTACATACCTGAAGAAGATGGTGAAGTGGCTCTGTGTAACTTAGGTAGTATTGTTGTGAGTAATATTGAGAATGATGAAGACTACGAAAAGACTGCATACATACTCGCCAAGATTACAGACAATACTATTGAGCGTGGTGTCTATCCATTCCCACAAGTGGAATATACTGCTAAGAAACGTAGAAGTATTGGAATAGGGATGACTGACGTTGCTCACTTAATGGCGAAAAATGGTCTGGAATTCGATACGCAGGAAGGTAGAACATTCATTCACCAATTAGCAGAACGACATTCCTACATGCTACACAAGGCATCTGTAAGGATTGCTAAAGAGCTTGGTAAATGTGAATGGTGGAACAAGACTAAGTATTATGATGGATGGTTGCCTGTAGATACGTATGCAAAAGCTGTAGACATGTACCACGATGCGGAGTTACAATATGATTGGGAGTCACTTAGAAAAGATATTAGACAATATGGTGTCAGGTTTAGTGTGTTAGAGGCTATGATGCCAGTTGAGAGCTCGTCATTACTAACAAATACCTGCAATGGTGTCTATCCAATTCGTAACAAAGAGATTTACAAGTCGTCTAAGAAAGGTGCTGTCTATTTTCGAGCACCTAATATGGACACTTTGAATTACCAGAATGCGTTTAATATTGACTCTCAGGATCTGGTGAAGTATTATGCAATTATTCAGAAATTTACAGGGCAGGGAATTAGTGCTGATTTCTACACTAAACTAGATGGTGTAACGAAAACCTCTGTAATGGATGTCGCTAAACGTGTCTTGTTAGCTAGTAAGTTAGGAATGAAGTCTTGGTATTATGAGAATTTCAAGACTGGTGAGGTGATAGAAGAATCCGAGGAAGATGCTTGCGAAAGCTGTAAATTGTAATTTAAAATAGTCACAAGGACGTGACAATTATTGGAGAAATAGATGAGTGTATTAAATTTTGATAACACAAACTACCGCACAGGGCATTACCCACTTTTCTTGGGAGATGATCTTGGTATGAACGATGAAATTAATGTAACCTATCCAGAGATTGCTAAGATTAAAGACTTACACATGAGTCAATTCTGGTTACCTACCGAGATATCCTTTGAAGATGATCGACTAGACATGAAGGATGCCCCTGTGAGTGAATCAGATGTAATGATTCTCAACCTCCTTGCTCAACATGCTCTTGATAGCCTAGCTTCTAGGTCTATTATCGAATTGTTTGGGCCATTGGTAAGTAATACCGAATTACATAGTTGGTTTTTAACGCAATCATTCTTTGAAGACATACATGCTAGTACGTATAGTAAGATTATGCGTAATGCTTTTGTAAATCCTAATGAATCACTTGAGAGGGGTATGACCAACTTAAATGTGTTCAATCGTACAAAAGTGATTGGTAAAGTATTTAATGAAATGAAACAGATCACTGGTAAATACATGTCAAAGGAATTGTCTAAAGATAATCCAGAACATGTTGCCTACATGAAGAAGCATATCCTCAAGAGTGTATTCACATTATACTCACTTGAACAGATTAGTTTTATGGCTTCATTTGCATGTACATTTGCATTGTCTGAAACAGGTCGCTATCAAGGTATTAGTAAAGCCCTTGGATTAATTGCCGTTGATGAGGGTTTGCATGCGAAAGGTGACTTAATTGTATTCAAAGAAATGATGAAAGATCCAGAATACAGGACTATATTTGAAGAGAACAAACACGAATACCAAGAGATCTTTGAAGCTGTCACTCAACAAGAGTTAGACTGGGCTGAATATATATTTTCTGAAGGGAGGAAGGTGTTAGGACTTAATACGCCACTTCTAAAAGAGTATGTAAACTATGTGGCATCACCTTGTTTTGCTAATCTAGGTTTTGAGTGGAATGTGGAAAGATTTGGAGAGATACCTTCAAGCAACCCACTACCATTTATGGACAAGCACTTAGATAGGGATAGTGTACAGACAGCTCCACAGGAAATCCAAATAAACAATTATCGAGTGGGTCAGTTGAGTGATGACCTTGGTAATGAATTATTAGAATTTTAAAGGAAACCAAATGAACACTTACACATTAAAATCATTGGCACATGCTCGCCTAGATAAATTCCGTAACTTTGAGGAGTTAGGTACATATAGCAAACTAGAGTTTGTTAGAGCATTTAACAGCTTGTTATCCGAATTCTATAACGAACATGGTAGTCTGATTGTACATGAGGAAATGACACGTGCATTAGGTCGTAAGACATACATTGTTGGGATGGATTTGGTGAACAATGAGATTATGTATAAATATCAATATTGATTAGGAGAAATATATGAAAGCAATTATCTACGGTAAACCAAGCTGTCCTTATTGTGACAAAGCTAAACGTCTGTTGACGAATGATCCTCGATTTGATGTACAATATGTAGACCTATCCTTACCAGAGAATCAACAAACACTGAATGATTTGAAAGCTGGTGGGATGCGTACAGTGCCTCAGATCTATGTAGACAATGTACATATTGGTGGGTATAGAGAATTGGTAGAAGCTATAGCGGCTAAGTATTAGAGTAAAACAAACCCTGACAGAAATGTTGGGGTTTTTTATTGTCTGTGTGTTGACAAATGTATTCTCCATCACTACACTGTATATATCAAATCAACGCTCACTACGTTTTACAACGGAGAAATGACATGAAAACAATAGATCGCAACGAAGCTGTACGTTTACTTAGCTCTACTAAAGGCAAGTTTTTTGGGGTTAAATTCACTAAGAAAGATGGTAGTGAACGTACAATGAATTGTAAGAAATTGGTAAAGAAAGCAATCAAAGGGTCTGGTAAGCAACACCCCAATAATATTATCCCTGTCTACTCTAACAATGATAGATCGTATAGATCATTCGATATTAATCGTTTGATTGAATTACGTATTAACAATGTAGTGTACAGAATTGAGGAAGAATAATGTTGGCAAATGAATTAGCTACGTACATTGTTGCTGCTGCAATTATGAATGCCCCTATACAACCAACAGAATCATTGAATGAATTACTCTGTATGACGGAAGCCATCTACTTTGAAGCAAGAGGTGAGGATAGAGTGGGTAGGGCGAGTGTAGGGTTGGTGATAATGAATCGTGTACAGTCTAGTCGTTATCCAGATACGGTGTGTGAAGTGGTGAGACAGCCTTATCAGTTTAGTTATCGTAATGGTAATGTACCTAGAGTGGTGGTGAATAGCATTGATAGTGGTGATGCAGAAGCATTACGTAATATTGTACAACTATCTATTGACATCACTAACAAACACATTGTAGATTTTACTAATAATAGTAAGTGGTATTTTGCTCATAATATTGTTTATCCTAATTGGGCTGGTTATGGTGAGGTGAGTTTGGTGGTGAATAATCATACGTTTATTAATAATTTGAGGAATCGGTAATGCAGGTAGAAATTACATACAAACTCAATGAAGCGAACAACCTATTACATGAAGTGGCTAATCTAGCTTATGATAGCGATATGGATCGGGATTTGTATTTTAGATTGGTGGGTGTTATATTGGATACAGAAACAATCATTGAGGATATGAGTGATGAAGTTTAAGTGTTTCAAAATATGGTATAGTTACATTGATGTGAGAGACGGTGTTACTCATTCAACAATGTCAGTGGTGTCGTCTAACCCAGATGAAGCAGTGAAATATGTGAGGGAATTATACCTACCTATTGAATCTTTTCATTTGGAATCTGTTGAGGTGGTTGAATGACGTTACTCGAATATTTTAAAACAGTGGGGTATTATCACCCTAAGAATGTGCCAAAAGAAAAGTTTCTAAATATTGTAGAACTATACTCAGGGATACACGGAGACGTGATTACTCAAGTAGATGGAAGGTATCTAAAATACATCTGCCCTATTACTGGTGAGATCATACGTAGAGTTAAGCAGAAGAATTACTTACACCAAGATCACAAACTACTTGAAGATATGCAATTAATTGACGAGGTATTAGAAGTGAAAGAGCTTAATCAACATTGCGAAACTCTTACAACTTACCACACTACAAGATTGTTAGCCGAGTTACCTAAATCACATGGTCAAATGTTATTAAGAATGATTGACAGTCTTCTCTATGGTAATAATGGTGTGGTGTTTTGTGAAGATAGGAGTGATTACCAGTCTGTCCACAAAGCTGTTAAATACTTCAGTGATAATGGTATTGCTAGACAGGTTCATAATGGGTTGCAAAATACAAAACACTACAGTTTTAAAATTGCACCACACCTTGCATATAAAGGTAATAAGTCAAAACAGGATAATGAGATAATTTACTGGATAACAGAGACTGCCAGAATGAATATCAACAGTGTTTCTAACAGGTGATGTGAATTTTACCATCAATTAACACCTCTCAAGGTGCGCTAGAATAAGATTCTTAGCTCATATATGTTAACAGATAGGGACTGAAAGATTATGCAAAAACAACCTACAATTATCCTTGACACACATTAAATTTAACACTACACTGTCTATAACAAATCAACGAAACATTAGGAAATAACCATGTCAAAGACATACAAGAAACTAGACAAACAGACTAAGAAACAAGAACAATCTAAACGTAGGCAACGTAAACAACCTAGCAAGAAGTTATGGAGTGTTTGATATGCAGCATTGGACAGACAATCATATCGTCTATGACATTGCGAGAGATGTTTATGTAGGATATGATGAGAGTGGATTGGAGCATGTATCATCACTAGATAGAGATGAAGTGGTGAATGAATTGATAGAATATGCTGAAGAAATTAACGAATGAATTAAGCCCCTTAATTGGGGCTTTTTATTGTCTATATTACAGGCTATCTTTAGCTACGATTGTTCCATCTTGCATAACAATGTGATCATTAACAATCTTACTAATAGCTTCATTGACAGCATTAGTGATCATTGTATCCACTTGTGATTGTGTGTAAACAGTGGCCTCTAAATCTGCAATAGATTGTTGTATAGTGGTGTCGTCATACATTGCAGAAGATATAGTTAGATTAGGGTATGATCCTGTAATAGTGATGTTATCACCACTCACTAGATTCACATTTTGTAAACTATTTAGTTTAGTCTTATCCTCACCACTCATTAAACCAGCCGTAGCAGTAGCCGCTTCTGGTAAAATAACATCTTCACCTGTACTTGATGTTAATGTTCTAGTAGAAGCAATGTAACCTAAGTTTGTTGCAATATGGGGTGCAGTGTTTTGAAATTCTGTTCCTACTAGGGTAAGTCCTGTTCCTGCTGTATATGTGGTGTTAGGGGGAGTGACCCAGTTACCATCGCCTCTGAGATAATTAGTTGTGCTACCATTAATGTTGATACTGGCAATATCACCTGCATCAGTAATATCCTTTAATACATGAGAGTGTCCTGTATTTGATTTATTATCTAAAGATGATTGAAGCCCATATACAGATGATATAGGTTGTGTGCCTGTGTGAGTAGACCTATCTCTTAGTTGCTCGTCTGTAGAGTTGACGGTAGCACCCTCACTAATGTTAGCTAATTTATTCTTATCGAGAGTGGTGTAATCTTCTGTGGATAATTGTTTACCTGTTTCTTTATCCACCTTAGTTTCCAACAGTGCATCCACCTCTTCTTTAATATAGATGTTAGCTAAATTTACATCACCATCTATAATAACCACTGTACCATCTGATAAATGTGTGTGATTAGCCACGCCTTGTTGAATAACATCAGTTATGTCTGTTATATCGGATGATAGATGAGTGTGTGACGAAGGATTAAACTCTGTTGGTACATCTGTTAGATCATTATAACTAACACTAGACAGTGGTTGTATTGGTTGCCAAGTGGCATCACCATCAACACCACTCACCTTAGTCAACACCTCACCAGCGTCACCTCCTGCTGGTAATGATCCACCACCAATCATTATCCATTCAGGATTATCTGAATAATTATCTATAACGTATAATGATCCATTGTTGGTGTTATACCAGAAAGGCATATTGGAAGGGATATCTGGTGCTTCATTAGCAAAGATAACACCACCTGATTTAGTGACAGTGGAAGAAGATGATCCCCCTCTGCCAACCACCCTACCTAAATCTTCCATTGTTCCGTCAGGATATGTGACAAATAGGTTATATCCGATTATATCAAACTTCACACCTAATGAATTGTCAATCTCTGTGTCTGTGTTCTTAGTGAATTGCTCTTTCACACCTTGTGTGACATCCTGCTTCTGCTTAGTGGGTGTGTGTTCTTTAGCAATGTTAGCTAAGAAAGCAGCACCATTACCACCTAATAGAGATAGTCTATCTTCTGGTGATAAAGCATGATACAATGTAGCCAATTCAAATGCAGATAGAGAGGAAGTGTTATGTAATTTAATTAGTAGGCTAATAGCCGCATCATCTATAATACCATAAGCATTAATAGTGAGATCATCCACTGTTGAATTGAGACGTTTAGCAAACAAACGTATATTGTTAATTATCTTGTTCAATATTAAGGGTGGTAACATGATTGTCTGTTCCTGTATTATGTGTTAATATAAGAAATTAAGTAGTGAATAGAAAAGCTGTGTTTAAATAGTAGGAGAATGAAATGGTTGAATATGAATATACAAAAGGGATTGATCTAACGGAATTAACCTTGGTTGATGATATTGATCTAATCCGTATGATACAAGAGGATAACAACGGAGATGCTTTATCGGCATTACTGATTAAACATAAGACATATATCTTAAACATCATTCGTAAATACGAACGTAATGTACAGTTACAATCCGATCTATTACAGGATTGTTACATGAGACTAGCCTTTGGTATTAAATCATTCAGAGGAGAGAGTCAATTCACTACATGGTTGTTTAGAGTGGTGTACAATAGTTTATGTGGACATATTAACAAAGAGATTAATAAACCAGAAGTCTATTCCATCTATAATTCAGTGGATGTGGGCGATGATATTGATGCTCAATATGTAGATATTATTGAAGATACAAATGGGGACTTCAACACACCAGATTCTCTAGCAGAGTATGAGTCTATGCATGAGAGGGTGAGTGAGATTATTGAAGGGTGTCCTAATAATGAATATAAACAGGTGTTACATCATTATTTCCATGATAGTTTGCCAGATGAAACAGTGGCAGAGATATTAGATGTTCCTGTTGGCACAGTTAAATCAAGACTGCATTACGCTCGCAAATGGATACGTAAGCAACTAAAGCGAGAAGGAATATTGAACAAGATAAGTTAAATTAATGCCTGTAAAGATTTACAATTAATACAACGAGGATCAATAATGGAAAGCAAGATTGAATTCATTCAACAACAATTTGAATTAGCTTATGAATATTACATAGACAATCTAATGGAAGCACAGTCATTAGAAGAAATACCATCCCTTAATTTATGGATGTATCAACGTCTAAATGATATATTTACAGATGCGTTAAGTATCGAAAAATAAGCAAAAGAAAAGCCCAATACCTGTTAAAATATTGGGCTTATTTTATTTCTTGATATGTGCTATTGTTTCTGATAATTGCCTAACAGCTTCTTGTATATCCTTCACATCTTTATCGTCAATCAATCGTTCTATCCCTTCCAAGCTAAAACATTCATAAGGTCTCTGGTGTATCCTTTCTAATTTATCACACAATAATAGTTTGGCTCTTACAGCATCTATAAACACAGATAATGCTATTATAAATACAGCTAAACAAGTATCAAAAAATAACCACAGAAAGGCTGTTGCATTCCCCACCACATTGTTATGATCACTCATCACCCAATCTATCTGTAATATTATAAAGATGAGGCTTAGTGATGTCGATGAATACAACACCACAAACAACGAAAACCTTTCAGGGTTATCAACCATAATGTGACATTGGTGTAACTTCACAACCTGTCGTATCATCATTATCAATGCAATTAAGAACATTAATAATGTAAGAAGATGTCCAGAATATAGTGAAAGAGTGCTCATAGAATATCCTTGAAAGCGTTAGCCTCCGAATAAATGTGTTATAATCAAACCAACACCTGATACTAACACTACACCTGCCACCACTTTAATACCAGCAGTGATTGTACCTTGTGTCTCCACCTTAGCTTTTAATACGTCCACCATGTCCCACAATTTATTAATACTGTCTGTCCTAGATTTCATTAATGTTAAATCAATTTCTATCTTAGAAGCCTTCTCAGTGATGACAGATAATTTCTCTATCGCTGCGGTGAGATGTCCTACATTATTCACTAACAAGGACATCTCATTGGAAAGAGTGCTGAGGTTGTGTGACATCTCTTTTAAATCTTTAGTAATCTCCTCTTGGTTCTTACGAAGTGACTCCTGATCCCTTTTTAGTGTCTCATTCATCACTTCAATAGTCGTCACACGTTTGTGTAAATCATTACTATCTGTCATATCCAATGACCCTTATTGGTTAAATCGTCTTACAGAATCACTCAATGCAGAGTGCCTTATTTTACATTCATTATACAATCTAGCTAGTGTTATATCAGACATAACTAGATCACCTAATGTCACTTCTTTAGAATTATCTAACAGTGGTAGTGTTGGACAGGGTGTTAGTAGGGAATTATCAACATTTAAACGTGTTAAATTAACACCCGACTGACAACCCACTGTGAGCATTAAAACAGCTAATAGGGGTAAATAACGCCTATAAAGTCTAGTAAGAATTGATCTATTCATTTCGTCTTGCCTTATTGATTAACTCTACACCCTGTACAGGAATAATACATTCAGAATAGACGGGTATTTCCCGTATCTCTGTCAGAGCTTCCTTGTTAATAGTGGTGTGTCTAATCTGTATCCCATCTATTGCTTCCTGTGTAGATATAGATATTTTATCTAGTGCATCATCTATAATACGTTGAGCTGTGTTGTGTGCTTCCAATAGAGCAAGTTTCTCTGTGGAAGATTTCCATGAATGTATTTGCCACCCACTTCCTACACCTAATACGTATGCTAAAATGATTAGTAATAGTGATTGTTTATTCATATACAACACCCTTCAATAATTCAGCAATCCTTTCAGCTAACAATTCCTTATTCTCTAAATAAGCCTTCAGATCATTTGGATTGGATATAAAGAATAATTCAACAATAATACCATTCCCTCTTGATATAAATCCTAGACGAGAATGTTGACCAGATGATTCACCTTTAACACCTCGATTGTTAATCCTTAATGTAGACGCAATCACTTCACAAATACGGTTTCCTAGTGGGTAGTCTACGCCTCTACTAAGCGTTTCCACCCCTGTAGCATTTGGATTGGTGAAAGCATTACAATGGAATTCTATCGCTATATCGTGTGTAGAGGCTAATGTGATAGCATCTCTTAGTGGTAGGTTTTGTCCTAATTCACCATCCTTAGAGTATTGCACACCTTTGTCTAGTAAATGTTTAGCCACCAGATCTCTAAACTCTAATACAATATCAGCTTCACACCATAGCTTGCCATTGTGGGTGGCAGAAGCTCCTACGTCCGTATCCGAATGACCTGCTGATATAAATAATGATTTCTTTTGCATAATCTCTTGCACCTCTATTTTTGGTACATTATCTTGTGTGTTTGCTTGTGGTGTTTTGTGTAGTGCATTGAATATTCGTCTAATCATTTGTGCGAAGTCTCATACGTGTTTAAGCCAAAGTAGGCTAATATAACAGAAAAATTACCACCAATTAATGTGATAGCAATGGAATTGAATTCTCTTAACATATCTATTTGAGAAGGGTGTAATAAGAAAGGTGTAATCATGTAGAATAAGATAATAGACAAATTAGCAAACACACATGACAGTGTTATACGTCTACGTATTTGCCACCTCTTTCTATCCCTATCTAATTCTGCCTGTATCC
>SKKW01000110.1:0-3542 GCA_007123535.1 Candidatus Izemoplasma sp.
AGCGGTTACACTGATGAAAATAATGACCAGTGTGTAAATCATTTCATCCCAAAGACCAAACATGCCAATCGCAAATAGCATAGTCCCTAAGCCAACACCAACTTTAATGTTGTATAAACGCCATCCAGCAATAACCAAAATAATGATGTAAGCCCACCAAGGAATATTGCTGAAGATGGTATCGAAAATATTAAATAATGTGTTAATGAAAGATGCAAAGCCTCGAAAGAAACCACGGAAATTATCGAGCACCCAATCGACGCCCACATCTATTATCTGACTAATTCGAAACACGAGTTGATCAGGAAAAGTAATCATTAATAGTGCTCCTTTCTAAAGAAGAAAGGTAGCGCATTGCGCTACACTTTCATTTAATGTTTGATTATCTTTTTATTGTAAAGCGTCATCAAGGGCATCGAGTACGAGTTGTGCAACGTCATCTGACAACCAAGCAGTCCACATATCACGATGATTATCTAGGAACCATAACGCAGCTGCGTCCGCTTCTACTTCATTATCAATCATGTAGCCTAGTGCTTCAGAAGTTAAATCTGAACTCGTTTCGTATTGGCTTAAGAAGGCATACACTTCAGGGAAGCGATCTTCAAAGTCTGGTGTGACAACAACGTCTACACTAACACTTGGGAAAGCGCCAACACCAATTTCAAAGTCTTCGGTTGAAAATTCAGAATCTTCAAGCAACACTAAATCATAGATACCCATAACCCATGTTGGCTCCCAGTTGTAACCAACCCAAGGTTCTTCGTTACGGAAAGCATCAGAAATAGTCGCCGACAGAATGGCGTTTGAGTCAATGGTTCTAAACTCAAAATATTCATCTAAACCATACTCTTCCATTTTCAACTGCAAGAAGGCTGTAGCCGCCCATCCTTCAGGGCCTCCGTAGATGATGCCCATATCGTCAATTTCAGGATGCGGGAATAAGTGAACATAGTCTGGTAAGTCTTGGACACTTCTAAGTCCTGGATTTGCTTCATAAACAAATCTTGGAATGTATAGCCCTTGCGCGTTATCATCAAAGTTTACGCTAAGGAAATTATACTCTCCAGCAGCCAAGTCATCCTGATATGAAGGAATATTGTCTGACCAAATTTCCATTGAAACGTCAATGTCGCCTGAGCGTAAGGCTTGAATGGTTACGGCCGTATCACTCGTAATTGAACGAGTTGAAATACCAAATCCGTTTTCTATAATAAAGCGTGCAACTTCATCATGAAATGCGTTACTGTCCCAGTCACCTTGACCAAAGACGATTTCATCGGCCTCTTCACAGGCACTCATAGTCACCACAGCAAGAATCGCTACGGCAATTAAGGTAAGCTTCTTAAATAAAGATTTCATAAAATGATTCACTCCTTTTTTGATTTCTTACAACCCAAATAGTAACATAAAGTTGTCAGTTTGTAAAATATGACACTTATAAGATGAAAAAAAGCGTGGCCATTTTCAAATGACAACGCTTCCTTTTTACTCGTATTTTTTTGAACGTTCTTGTACCGTCTTGTCGCCAAGTATATATAGAACCATACCAGCTTCTAACACGGTGTTTGGCGATGGGTTTTGAATAAACCCCTCAATCGTATCCACAGCAATGACCAATCCGCCGAAATGGGTTTGTAGATCGGCTTTTTGCAAAGTTTTTTGATGAAATGGGCTATTGGCCGAGAGTGTCATAGCAAAGTACTCGAAAGGAAAAATCGCTTGTTTTCTTGAACGAATCAATTTTTGAATCTTATTTTCTAAACTCTTTAACTGTTTTTTATGATTTCTCAACGCGTTTTCAAGTTCTAGTAGTAAGCCTTGTTCTGCCTCTTTGGCCATGTAATCGTTGATGTATTGTTCAGCGGCTTCAACAGACTTAACATAGACACCACTACGTTCGATGACGTTGACAACATTCGCTTGCGCCAATAAATTTAAAGCTTTACGTACGGTTTCACTTGAAACTTGATACGCTGCCGCTAAGACACTACGTCCTCTTAATTTGTCACCAGGCAATAGTTCTTTGTCTTGGATTCTTCGTGCCACCGCAAAAGCAATCGCTTGATAGCGCGCTTCTTTCGTTTGCGAAGACTGCATCGTTAACGTTTACCCTGATCAAACGGTTCGCCAATCGCCTTGGGTGCGCGAGAATTTTTAGATGCAAAGGCTAAAACGACCAGTGTTGCGACGTATGGTAACATGTTATAAATTTCTGAAGGTAGTTGTAGATCTCTTATGCCCGGAATGCCTGTATAGGCACTCGCAATCACGCGAATGGTTGCAAAGAACAAAGCCGCTAAGACAATCTTTTTAGGATTCCACTGACCGAAGATCATGACCGCGAGCGCTAAGAACCCAAACCCGATGACCGTACCACTAAAGCGGGTCGCGAAGGATAAGACAAAGATGACGCCACCCATGCCTGCTAAGGCCCCGGAGATGATCACACCGATGTAGCGAATCTTATAAATGTTAATCCCCAACGAGTCCGCAGCATGAGGGTTCTCACCGCAACTTCTTAAACGTAAGCCTAAGCGAGTTTTATAAAGGACGGTAATCGCCACCATAAAAATGACGATGCCAATATAGGTTGATAAAAACGCGTTCGTGAAAAAGAGTGGTCCAAGAATGGGAATATTGCTAAGCACTGGAACTGAACGAATAAGATAGTTCCCACCTAAGTTTACATTACTTGTACCGAAATAAATGCGTGCCATAAAGACACTGAGGGCAGGAGCAAACATATTGAGTGCTGTCGCTGAGATGATCTGGTTACTTCGCATGTTGATGGCGGCAAAAGCATGTAAGAACGCATAAGCGCCACCCGCTAAAGCTCCAACAAACAACCCAATGAATGCAATCGTCTGCAAGGATAACCCTCCGTTTTGCAATAATACACGCATCACAATAATACCGATGAAACCACCCATGACCATGATGCCTTCTAAGGCGATGTTAATGACCCCAGTACTTTCACTGAAGAGACCACCCAAAGCAACTAAACTAAGCGGTACAGCGGAGGCAATAATTAGTGGAACTAAGAAATAGATCACATTAATCCATTGACTCATACAAGGTCACCTCCAGCTCCAGGCACAATTTCAACGTCTTCTTTGGTTTTACGTTTAAGATAATTAGCGACAACTTTTTGGAAGAATAGTGCTAGCGCACTGAAATAAATAATCACCGCAATAATAATTTCAATGAGTTGTGGCACAAAACGTGTGGTTGCTTGAAGATAGAATCCACCAATCTCCAAGGCTCCATAAAAGAGTCCTGCAAAGAACACCCCTATAGGCGCACTAAGACCCAATAAGCTGATGGCGATGCCGGTGAAACCCTCTTGAATTAAATGCGTCTCAATGGTTAAAAAACGCCCTGGTATTAGATACATCACAGCACCTGCAATACCAGCAATAGCGCCAGATATTGTCATGGCTAAGACAATGTTACGTTTTTCATTCATACCAGCATAACGAGCCGCATCACGGTTAAATCCCACGCTTCTTAACTCAAAACCAAACGTCGTTTTATTTAAG
>SKKW01000022.1:0-12744 GCA_007123535.1 Candidatus Izemoplasma sp.
CAAACAGTAAGCCAAACGCATAAGGGAAGTTATAGAAGCTTAACCCAGCGCTATAATAATGAGGCTTGTTAATCCACATGTATGGGTGACGCACATCCGCTTGAATCGCATCGCCATAGGCACCTGCTTGAGCATCATCCATGAGATCTTTGAGACGTTTCGCTGAGAGCGGCCCTTGTTTACGGGCTTCAAAGACGTTATTTTCAAACGTATAGCGCGATAAAATGTCCACAATCACTTGGGTTGACCCCATGATCGATTGTTCTAATAAGAAGATCTTTTCATTGTCATCAGCGGCGTCTTTAATCGCCGCTTTTTTAACGATGGTTTCACATAGCGTTGAGGCAGTTTCCGCCACCGGCATCGTATAAGAAGCATTTAAAATGTCTTCGTTGAAAATCTTATCACCATGATACGCATGACCCAGTTCATGGGCAAGCGTGATAAGATTTGAGAATGACCCTTCAAAATTCGTTAAAATCCGACTTTGTTTAATCGGGTGAAGATTTGAACAGAAAGCACCGCCACGTTTGCCTGATTTAGGATAGAAATCAATCCATTGCTCGTCGTAAGCTCTTGAGGCTAAGGCCGCAAGATCGTCTGAGAACGTTTTAAACTGTTTGATGACATACGCCATGGCCGAGGCGGGTGTGAAGGTGGTGCTTGAGGTGCCAATCGGCGCAAACAAATCATACCAAGGCAAGGCTTTGTCATGCCCTAACAAAGCCGCTTTACGCTTTAAATAGGCTCTAAACGAGGGTAAAGCGTCTTGCATGGCCGCAATGAGGGCGTCAAGGGTCTCTTGTTGCATGCGTGATTGAATCACCGCTTGGGCGAGTGGACTTTCATAGCCGCGGGCTTTGGTGACGGTTAAGACTTCCCCTTTAATCGCATTTAACGCACTCGCCACCGAACGCTCAACCGAAGGGTAAGCGGCCATTTCGGCTTCGTACGCTTCTTGACGCGTCTTCGCGTCTTTCGCATGCGCTAAATTACGGATGTCTGAAAGGTTTTTAATCTCCCCACGATAAGGCACTTCCATCGTGCTTGTCAGTTCCCCTTGCAGGCGTGACCATGCGCTTGAGCCGGTTTGTGTGAGCTTGCTTAAAAGCGCTTCTTCACCATCCGATAGCTGATACTTTGCCTGGTCTTGAATCGAAGTGAGGAAAAACTTATAAGGCGCTACTTCAGAATCGTCTAAAAGCGTCTCAAGGTTCTCAAGACCTGCGACAAAGCGTTTAAAACCAGTGCTGAACGGCGTCAAAGAGGCTTGATACCCTTGCACCGTCTGCATCGCTTTGAGCGACGCTTCATCGGTGGTGTTTGTCGCGAGTGATAAGTTGACAAACGCCCCCACCTTAATGAGTTCTTTGCGTAATTTACGACTTAAGGTTAAACCGTCTTTAAGCGCCTCTAAAGGGCTAGCTTCAAGGTGTTTTGATAGCCAAATATTGGCTTCTTTCAAAGTCTCATCGAGCGTGTCAAGCGCGCCTTGATAAGCCGGATCGTCATAACTTTTAAACAGTGCGTCTAAGGACCAAGTACTCATACGATATTCTCCTTTAAGTTAAAGTTAAAAAAGCGCGGATTCCGCACTTTTGTGGTTATCTGCGACGTTGCGATAAAATCAATAGTAATCGTAACAACTCGACATACAACCAAACCACGGTGATGAGTAAACTGAGCGCATACATCCATTCATAACGTTGATCGGCGCCTGAATCGATGAGGGTTTGAATGTTGTCAAAATCAATGACTAAATAAAGGGACGCGACGATGACACTGACGATGATAATGACAAAGTAAAAGCCAAACGCCAGTTCACCAAAGAGCCCAAAGAGCGATAAAACAAACAAAAACAGACTGCTAAAAATGATGCCGAGCAACGCCATGAACATCACTTTTCTAAAGGTCTCTGTCACACGAATGATGCCTGAGCGAAACAAGATAAGCATCGCCACAAACACCCCAGCTGTGCCTAAAAGCGCCGTCGCGACAATGCCGTCGCCTGCAATCAACTCGTAAAGCCCTGAAATGGTGCCAAGAAAAATCCCCTGCATGACCGCATAAAGCAGGCCAAAATAAGGCGCTAAGCGCACCGATCGCATCGCCACAATGACGCTGATAAAAGCAACAATCGGCGCCGCAATTAGTAAAACAACGCCACCAAACACTTCCCCAGCTTCCATAATGCTGCCCATGGCCAACGCCCCAAAGGCGACCATAACGCCCACTAAGATGGTGAGTTTAAATAAAAACGTGCTATAACTGGCTTGTGCGCCAGTGCTTGTCGCTGAGCCATAAGGCATACGACTCATCAATGGATTTCGGCTACGAAAGCCACGAGATGCTCGAAACATAAGTGTCACTCCTCGTCGATAATTTCATTCTATAGTATAGCAAGGTTTAAAGTTCAAACAAAGACATTTGCGAATCTTCTGGTAAATCTTTCAGCGCATCCAGCGCTAATAAACGATCAAATGAGGTTTTGGTCAGTTGGGTGCGCGTTTTTAGATCTTCTTGTGATTGGAACGGTTTTTCATCACGTGCACTGACAATCGATAAGGCCACTTTTTCACCTAAGCCTTCAAGCGCTGAAAACGGCATTCTTAACCCGTGTGACTTCGTAATGACAAAGTCACGCGCTTGTGAGGTATGAATGTCAATCGATTCAAAATGATAACCGCGTTTGGCCATTTCAAGCGCCACTTCAAGCACCGTTAAAAGACGTTTTTCTGTCTCGGTCGCACGGTTGCCTTTACTCAAGATTTCATCCATGCGATTTTCAATCGTGCGTTCGCCACCAATCATCGCAATCAAATCAAAATCTTTGGCACGCTTAGAGAAATAAGCCGCATAGAAATAAAGCGGTCGATGCACTTTAAACCAAGCAATACGAAGCGCCATCATAACGTAAGCTGTCGCATGGGCTTTTGGGAACATGTATTGAATTTGGCCACACGACCAAATGTACCAAGCAGGGATTTGATGTTCTTCCATCACTTTTTGATACCCTTCCCACTTGGTCGGTTCTTTGAGTGGCCGACCACGACGTATAAACTCTGAAATCTCAAACGCCACTTCATGTTTTAAGCCATATTGAATGAGCGTCACCATGATGTCATCACGACAGCCGATCACTTGTTCAAAAGGGATCGTCCCAAATTCTGACTTTTTACCAGAAACCAACATTTCAGCGTTGTTAAGCCACACATCCGTTCCATGCGAAAGCCCTGAAATTTTAACAATGTCGGCGAACGTTTTAGGCCGTGCCGCTTTTAACATCCCACGCACAAAGTTAGTGCCCATCTCAGGCACACCATAAGACGCCACCTCTGAGCGGATGTCTTCTGGTTTTAAACCAATGACGTCTGTGCCTGAGAGTAACGCGTAGACTTTCGGATCATCAAGCGGAATGTCACGGGCATCGGTGAATGGAAAATCGATGGGATTTTCCTTCGCGAAGTCCATTAAGAAACGGATCATCGTTGGATCATCGTGGCCTAAGACATCGAGTTTAAAAAGGTTAGACTCAAACGCATGGTAATCAAAATGCGTCGTCCGCCAGGCGCTGTTCACATCGTCTGCTGGATATTGCACTGGTGTGACTTCGGTGATGGTGTGATCAAACGGCACCACCACGATGCCCCCTGGATGTTGACCGGTCGAGCGTTTAACGCCCGCAATGACTTTTGCTCGTCGTTCAATTTCGGCGGGTCGTAAGGTCAAGTTTTGTTTTTCTAAATAGCCCTTGACATACCCAAAGGCGGTTTTATCGGCCACGGTGGAAATCGTCCCCGCACGAAACGCACGGTCATGACCGAAAATCTCACGAATGTAATCGTGTACTTTGCCTTGGTAATCGCCTGAGAAGTTCAAATCAATGTCTGGTACTTTATCGCCTTTAAAGCCTAAGAAGGTTTCAAACGGAATGTCATGCCCATCACGTCTTAAAGGTTCTTGACAGTTCGGACATTTGAGTGGTCTTAAATCAAACCCACAACTGACTGTCTCAAGCGCTTCTTGATATGGTTTTTCAATCATTTCGATAGGGAAACGTTCCCGTTCATCCGGGGTCCGTTTAAACGAAGTAAAATGACAGTGATCACACACATAATGGGGCGGCAGTGGATTCACTTCGGTGATGCCCATAAGGGTGGCCACAAGCGATGAGCCCACCGAACCTCGTGAACCAACCAAATAGCCTTCATCGAGTGATTTTTTCACGAGTAAATAAGAAATGTAATAGACTGATGAAAAGCGGTGTGTGATGATCGCATGAAGTTCTTTATCTAAACGTGCTTGCACCATCGGCGGTAAAGGATTGCCATAACGTGCATACGCTTCACTTAAGGTGCGTTCTTTGAGTGCTTTTTCCACCGAAGGGATGCCTTGTTTCACTAAGAAATCATCCGCCGGCGCAAAGAGCTCTTTCGGGAAGGGTTGGCACGCTTCAATGCTATTCGCCAGTTGATTCGGCGTGGTGATGACCACCTCGAGGGCAGCTTCTTCGCCTAAATAAGCGAAAGCATCCAACATTTCTTGGGTCGTGCGGTAGTATTGTGAGGGCACTTGATGGACGCGTGCTAAATCATGATAGCCCCCACCCACCACGGGGGTTTGAATGTAGATGTCACGGTATTTAACGCTGCTTTGTTCAATGTGATGCACATCGCCAATGGCGATGGCTGGCTTGTTGCTTTCACGCGCCAGTTGGTGTAAACGTTGATTGGTCTCTTGAAG
This sequence comes from Candidatus Izemoplasma sp., assembly GCA_007123535.1. Lineage (GTDB taxonomy): Bacteria > Bacillota_I > Bacilli_A > Izemoplasmatales > Izemoplasmataceae > CSBR16-87. The sequence continues at coordinate 4,744 of SKKW01000022.1, forward strand.
TCTTTTGCGGTACACTTCACGGGCTTTTTCATCGATCGTGACCGTCTGTTTGATAGGATCAAACTGACTGTATTCACTTTCAAATAGGTGGAGCGCATCCTCAACCACAGGCAGCTCGATGACATCAAATTTCTCACTAAACTGGCGAATATCCTGGTCTTGTTGTTGATAACTGAGGTCATAAAAATAACTGTGCATACAGCCACTGCCTACGAGTAAATGTTCGCGGTGTTTTTCTAAAATGCGATAAGGTAACGTCGGGGTTTTATCAAAGAAGCGTGTGTTGGCTAAGCTGATCAGTTCATAAAGTTGTTTCATGCCAGCTTGGTTTTTCGCCCAAACCGTCACATGATGTTTCAGTGCGTTGGCGTAAGGGTCAAAGCCTTTAAGATGTTTTTTAGGGTCAGAAAGTTGTTCAAGCGTAACGATGCCACGCTGTTTAAGGTCGTGCAACATCGCTTTAAAAATGTTGACCGTCGCTTCTGTGTCCGCTTCGGCTCGGTGATGTTGCGTTAAATCGATAGAAAATAATTTGGCGACCGCTTTTAAGTTAAAGCGCTTAAGCTTTTTCGCATACAATGTCCGTGCCATCGCGAGGGTATCCATGTACGCATACGACCGTTCTAGACGGTCAAATTTTTGCATGAACGCTTCAATGAAGCCCACATCAAAGCGGGCATTATGCGCGACTAAAATGGCGTTTCCGATAAACGCTTGGAATGACGCAATGACCTCGTCAATGGGCGGGGCGTGTTCTAAATCTAAATCGTTGATGCTGGTGAGTTTTTTTGTGAATGTGGAGAGTTTCTCTTCACGGTACACAAACGAATCGAAACGATCCACGACGCGATCCCCTTGTAATTTGACCGCAGAGATTTCAATGATGTCGTCGTAGCGATTGGAAAGACCTGTGGTTTCAATGTCAAAAACCACATAGGTTTGATCGAGTAACGACCCGTCATGCGCCGGTGAAGCTGGCTGATAAAGGGTGGTTTGTTCTTCAAAGACGACGTTAAATTCAGCCCCAAAAATCGGTTTAATCCCACTGTTTTTAACCGCTTTATAAAACTCCGGAAAGGCTTGAACGCTGTTATGGTCAGTGAGCGCGAGTGCTTTATGACCAAAGTGTTTCGCGACCGCGACGTAATCTTTGATTGAATCGATGCCGTCAAGGGTGGACATTTTGCTGTGAAGATGCCACTCAACACGTTTTTCTTTGGCGTCATCGTCACGATGGGCGCCTTCATTAAGGTAGCGTGAATGTTCAATGGTTTGAGCCGTAATGACGATGTCGTGTGAATACTTGTCGACTTCAGCGCGTCCATCGACACGCATCAACATGCCGACTTCAATGTTTTCTAAAAAACGAATTTCATCACCATCACGGACAAACTTCTTGACGTAAATGGCATCGTCTTGATCGCCTATAACAAACGTAAAGAGCATCATGTTGCCTTTGATTTTGCGGTGTGTGACGTTAAAGACTTCGCCTTCAAAGACATAGTTTGCGTTGCGGTAAGCCGAAAGCGTTTTGTTTAAATCTGCTTCACTCATCGGAATGTCTTTGATGGTGTGTTTGATTTTACCCACCCGATGCTCCTGAAAAGCAATGAACGACTGGATCTTAGGTTCATACGCAATGTGCGCTTCTTCTAATGCTTCGATCCGGCTTTGGATGCTCGATTCTTCATTGAGCTTCATCGTGATCGTTGTTTGAAAGCCACAGCGTGCAAGCGCCTGTTCAAGGGGCACTAAAAGCTGTGACACGTACCCACCATCTTTAGGGGTAATGAGGACGATGCGATCGTCTTTGACCTCCACAGGAAAGGCTCGAATCGCTTCAAAGCGGGGGTAATGTTTGATGAGTTTTTCTAACGTATACACGTAGTAATCATTTAAATCTTGGTAATGAACGGTTTCAAAATCATAGGTTGCTTGAATGGTTTTACAATGATTGAGTCGCTCTTTCAAGGCTTCTAACCGTGTTTCAAACGTGTTAAAGGTCTCGATGGGTAAAGGGGCTTTAAACTCAATATTAAAAAGCCATGTGTCGGTTTTCTTATCGATGATGAGTTCGATAAGTTTCCCTTCAATGGCTGGGGTGTGATCGTTTAGGGAGAGTTGTTTGAGTAATCGATTGAATGCAGCTTCCATAACGCCTCCAAAAAAATTGTCACATTATTATAGCACGATAAAACGGTAAAAAAAAGGCGCCATCGGCTAACCTTTTTCTGCAAATTTGATGGTGACTTTTCCGGCTTCGATTTCTTCGAGTGCTTGGCCTACAGGCTTTGAACATTTTAGCGCAATGGTGCTGTCATCCAACTCTCTTAAAGACTTAGCTCTTAAAGCGCTCGTATACGCTAATTTATACTTAGAGTCAATTTTTTCCAGTAGTTTGTCAATTGAGGGGTACCGTAATCCTTCTTCATTCACTTGTTTCATTTTCAGCCTCCAACATGGTTAAATAATTATGAATGGTCCGTTCTGTTTTGGCGTGCTCGGCACGGATGATTGCTAAAATCCGATCGGCCGCATTGGTCACTTCATCGTTGATGACGATGTAGTCGTATTTGTGCGCAATTGGGAACTCGCGTTTCGCTTTTTCCATACGCGCTAAAATGACATCGGTCGTCTCTGTTCCTCGACTTAATAAACGTGTATAAAGTGCTTCTTTGGTCGGTGGCGCAATAAAGATGAAAACCGCTTCTGGCATTTGCTTGCGGACTTGTAAGGCGCCTTCGACTTCGATTTCTAAGACGACTTCTTTACCCGCTTCTAATTGTTCTTGGATTTTGTCTTTGGGCGTACCATAGTAATGGCCTACAAATTCAGCCCATTCTAAAAAGCCGTTGCTTTGGATGCGGGCTTCGAACTCTTCTCTTGTGACAAAATAATAATCTTCACCGTGCACTTCACCCTCACGTGGCGGCCTAGTGGTCATCGAAATCGAATACACGAGGTCGTGTTTTTCAAGTTCAAACAGCGCTTTTCGCACGGTGCCTTTTCCGACACCTGAAGGACCACTTAAGACGACCAATAACCCGTGAGTGTTTAGTTTCATAAGATGCCCCTTTCGCGTGTGATTATGTTATATCATAACACTTTTATATAGCCATTCAAAGTGTTTTATGTAAGTTTTTTCATTTTCCTTAAGCCATGCTATAATGAGCACGGTGATGATATGAATTTCGATGGAACGATGGTGCACGAAGCCCTAAAAGACTTACAAAAAAACCTAGAAGGGGCGCGTTTACAAAAGCTTTATCAACGTGACAACCATGATTTTTTATGGCAGTTTCATCGCGGCCAAAAATGGTGGGTGCTGCTCTCAGTCCATCCTTCGAGTGCGCGCATTCACCGCACTGAACTAACCTTTGACAAACCGGCGGAACCGCCGCTTTTTACCCGGGTTTTGCGTAAACATTTAGAGCAAGCCCGCCTTTTAAGTCTCAAACAACACGGCAACGACCGCGTAGTCACGATGACGTTTAGCGTCATCGACGAACTGAAAGACCGGCACATCAAACATCTTCATATCGAACTTTTCGGTAAAGACAGCAACCTCATATTAACCAACGAACAAGACATCATCATCGATGCGCTTTATACGAATTCCCCCCTTGATGACACCCCACGGGTGATCATGGTCGGGGCGGTCTATGAAGCACCAAAAGATGTACGGATTAACCCCTACGATGAAGAGGCATTAAAACCCTTACTAGAAGATGTTCCTAAAGTTGAAGCTAAAGCCTACATCCAAACGCTTAGTGGCGTCTCACCCGCGTTGATGCGACGGGTCATTGAAGAAGCGCAAACGCAAGGAAAACACCCGATCGCCCACTTACAAGACGTCTTACATCACCCCACGTTTGTGCGCATTGAGGGCGAGAAAAAAAACGAGTACGCACTCACCCATACCAGCTATGAAAAAGAGCGCCTCACCGTGTTTGAACATGTCGTATCGTGGGCCGATGATTTAACTCAAACGTTACTCAAAGCGCATGCGAGTGGCCCTTTAAGAAAGTCACTCTATCAGTGGCTTACGCGCCAACAAAAACGGTTAGAAGAAAAAACACTAAAACTCTCGCAGTCACTTAAAGACGCAAAAGACACCCAAGAAGAACTCACCAAAGGGAATCTTCTGATGGGCGTCAGTGATAAACATCAAAAAGGATTGCGTGAAATTACTTTGAATGACTATACCTCACAAGTGCCCATCACCATCGCCTTAGATGAAACTAAAACGCTCTTAGAAAACGCCCAACAGTATTTTAAACGAGCAAAGAAAAAACAAACGTCTTTACCTTATTTAAAGCGTGAACTGGATAAAGCGAAAACAGAGCTTGAGTATTTAGCGCTGCTTCACACCCAGTGGCGCGACGCCGATGAACGCACGTTAGAGGAGCTTCGTGATGAACTGAGAAGTTTAGGCTATTTAACAGCTTCCAAGAAAAAAGGAATGCCTCAAAAACCCTCCAAACCACGTCAATTTATCGACGCCGATGGTGTCACCCATTTAGTGGGTAAAAACAACCGTCAAAACGCCTATCTGACCCACAGTTTAGGCAAGCCCAACGAATGGTGGTTTCACACCCAAGCGATGGCCGGTGCGCACGTGTTAGTCCGGAGTGACGCTGAGCAACTCAGTGAAACAACGATCCGTACGGCCGCCCAACTTGCCAGTTATTATTCCGCCGGCAAAGACGCTTCCAGTGTGCCCATCGATTATACACGCATCAAATACATCAAAAAGATTCCCGGAAAACATGGCTGTTTTGTGCGTTACACGCACCAACAGACCATTTACATTGACCCTGACGAAACGCTCATTCAAGCGCTTAAATCCCTATAAAAAGCCCACCAATTGGTGGGCTTTTGGTTTATTTACGTGATTTTTTTGCGATTGCCCCGTGAAGATGTTTAATAAAATCATCCTGTGAGAGCGTATGTTGCGCGCGGTCGCCAAAGACACGGTACGTGACCGTCCCTTCATCGCGCTCTTGATCGCCTAAGACGAGGGTGTACGGGATTTTTTGCGTTTGTGCTTCGCGCATTTTATAGCCGAGTTTCTCTTCGCGCCAGTCAACCTGTACGCGGAAGCCTTCTTGAATCAAACGCTCTTTGACCACTTTGGTGTAGGCTTCATGAACGTCATTATTGACCGGAATCAGCGTCACTTGTGTGGGCGCCAGCCACACAGGGAAGGCACCTTTATATTGCTCGATGAGAATACTCATGAGACGTTCCCATGTGGAAATGAGCCCACGGTGAATGACGACGGGACGATGCTTATCGCCATCGCTTCCAACATAGGTTAAATCAAAGCGTTCAGGCAATAAGAAATCAAGTTGAATCGTCGACATGGTAATCACATGATTGAGTGCCGTACGTACTTGGAAGTCAATTTTAGGCCCATAAAACGCGGCTTCACCACGGGCTTTACGGTAAGGAATGTTGGCTTCATCAAGGACGTTTTCTAACATTTCTTCGGCCATATCCCACAAGGCATCGTTGGGATGGAACTTGTCTTTTTCTTCGCTGCGTAAGGCGAGTTCAATGTAATCGACTTCTAAGCCTAAATCATCGATCGCTTGGGTGATGAGGTGATAACAGCCCAGGACTTCTTCTTTGATTTGGTCTTCACGGACAAAAAGATGCGCGTCGGTCAGTGTCATTGCACGGACGCGTTCAAGTCCGGTTAACGCGCCCGAAGCTTCATAGCGATGTTGTGTCACAATCTCCGCGAAACGAATGGGGAGATCACGGTAACTGCGAAGCTCACTTTGATAGAGCAACATGTGGTGTGGACAGCTCATGGGACGTAAGACGAACACTTCACCATCTTTTTCCATGACCGGGAACATATTATCCCGATAATGTGACCAATGACCACTGATTTCATACAGTGTTTTAGAGCCGAGCACAGGCGTTGAAATATGCATATAACCGGCTTTACGTTCAATGTCATAAACATAATCTTCTAAAACTTTGCGCACGGTATACCCATTAGGCAACCATGAAGCCAATCCTTGACCCGCTTCTTTGGATAAGTGGAAGATTTTGAGTTGTTTGCCAAGTTTACGGTGATCTCTGGCTTTACGGTCTTCAAGTACGGCAAGATGATTTTTTAACGCCTCATCACTAAACCAACTGGTGCCATAGATGCGTTGTAACATGGCACGATCCGAGTCGCCTCTAAAATAAGCCCCTGCGAGTGATAAGAGCTTAAAGTGCTGGATTTTACGGGTGTTCCCGACATGGCCACCACGACATAAATCGACAAACTCACCTTGCGTGTAAAGCGTCACTGCGTCCTCTTCATCAATCGCATGGATGAGTTCGGTTTTATAAGGATCGTCTTTAAAAAACGCGAGTGCTTCGTCTCTTGAAACTTCCTTACGGGTAATCTCATGCCCTTGTTTAGCGAGCTGACGCATCGTTTTTTCAATCACCGCAAGATCTTCTTCTTTGATGGTGTGACTGGTCGCAATGTCGTAATAAAAGCCTTCTTCAATCGCGGGGCCAACACCAAACTGAGCGTCAGGATAAAGCGTTTTGACCGCTTGTGCCATCAAATGAGCGGTCGAATGATTGAGTACTTCAAAAGCAGCCTCATCGTCTTGCGTGATGAGGGCCACGTGCGCGTCCTCTTCAATCGGACGATTGAGATCATACAGTTCATCGTTGACCCAGGCCGCGATGGTTTTTTTCTTTAAACTTTTGGCGATGTCGCCCGCCAATGTTTCGGGGGTGATGGGGGTTTCATAGGTCTTTTGTGACCCATCGGGTAATGTGATAATCATCGTTTCACCTCGTAAAAATAAAATAAAAAAGCGCTCCATCATCGAAGGACGAGAAACTCGCGGTACCACCTTCGTTCTCTTGTAAAGAGCGCTCGAACTTGTTAACGGGAAGGCCCGGAATCGTTTTAAGATTCACTCAGAGGGAGTAATCATCACCGTCGCAGCTTTCACCGTCCTGCGTCGCTTTTAGGGGTGTGATCATGGCCTCTTCACAGTTTAAATTTAGTTTAATGATTAGGGGCTTGTTTGTCAAGTTATAACTTCACTGGTTCGCTTAACGCTTTGATGCGTTCAACGATGCGATACGCTTTAATTTTCTGTGTGTCGGTGTTTTCACCCACATAACATGGCGCTAAGTTTTTAAGGTCAATGTTGGATGAGAATAACGTCAGTTTTTGATCGAGCAAGCGGTGTTGTAAGATTGGACCCAACACTTCATCGCGCAACCATTCACTAAACGACTCCCCCGCTAAATCATCGAGTATTAACACATCAACACTTTTAAATGCGGCGATTCTTGATTCTAGTTTACCTTCATGCATCGCGCTTTTAAGTTCGCGAGACCAATCGGGAAAATACGTCATCGCCACCGTTAAACCATACTTTGTAATCTCATTGGCTAGGGCTGCTAAGGCGTAGGTTTTACCCACTTGATAGGAGCCATAAAGATAGAGACCCTGTGTGGGTTCTTTGAGTTTAATACGGTGTAAAATCTTCATCATCTTTTGATACAGCACTTGGCGTTGAACGTTGTCTTGTCTAAAGTCTTCAAGGGTCGCATCAAGCATCGTTTTAGGGATGTAAAGGGCGTTTAGACTGCGTTGATGATGTTTTTGCGCTTGTTGGGCTTGATGATAGGGGCAACTTTGATAAGCTAACCGGATGGTGCCTTGGTAATACTGCAACACTGGCTGATGCCCAAGTGTGGCTTGTTTACAGGCGTGCAACCCAGGACAATGATCACATAAGGGTTGTTCTTCAACAAAGGTTTTTAAGACATTGGCGCCTTCTTTGATGGTCTCATAGCCAATGTCATGCGTCATGAAAAAACGGTTCAGTAAGGGATGCTCACTCAACGCATCGGTCAGTGATTCCACCAGCGTAGGGTCGTAACTAAAGGTGGGCTTTTTCATTCCGATTCTCCTTCTTGTTGTTTCAAGTAATCCTTAAACCAGTCGACGTCAACATCTAGGGA
>SKKW01000112.1:0-3521 GCA_007123535.1 Candidatus Izemoplasma sp.
ATGCCTGATGTCACGATTAAGCCCTTAAGATCGAAAGCCAACGCAATCATTAACTTGTTGGGCACCTTTGGTGGGATCACCGCCATTTTAGTCTTGACCGTCTATGGGTTAGAACAGTTCTCGTATGTCAACTACACCCCTGCCTTTATCACCATTGGGGTTTTAATGCTCGGATTCTTAGCGGTCTTTTTATGGAAAGTCAACGAGCATAAACTCGTCAAAGAACGCGAAGACTTAGAAGCGAAGCTTGGCCTCGTTGAGGAAGAGGAAGAAATTACCGAAGAAGCTCAAGCCCTCACAAAAGAAAAGAAGATCGCTTTAATACTTATTTTAGCGTCGATCTTCTTGTGGTTTTTTGGGTATAACGCGGTTACGACCAAGTTGGCCGATTATGCGCCGAAAGTTTTAAACATTGGCTTTACGATTCCGCTGCTTGTCGCACAGGGTGCGGCTTTAGTGGCGTTTGTGCCCATTGGGTTGATTGCGACCAAAGTGGGCCGTAAGAAAACCGTCTTAGTGGGGATTGTAATGTTGACGTTCTCGTTTGCGTCGATCGCCTTTTTTAGCAGTCCAAGCCCGCTGATTTATGTCATCTTTGCGCTTACAGGGATTTCTTGGGCGACGATTAACGTGAACTCTTTCCCGATGGTCGTCGAGCTTGCGAAAGGCTCCGATGTCGGAAAATACACAGGGTATTATTATACCTTCTCGATGGCCGCACAAATCTTTACACCGGTTGTGAGTGGTTTCTTAATGGACATATATGGGCGCACCATCTTATTCCCTTACGCAGCCGCGTTCGCGGCGATGTCGTTTTTGACGATGATGTTTGTCAAACACGGCGACCCTGTCAAACTCAAAGATTCGCTCTTAGAAAACTTTGACGTCGATATGGATTAACGTTCAAAGCCTTCAAAGACGACGTTATCGACAAGCTTTAACGCCTCTTCAAGTTCAGTTTCATTCGTAATCGTATAAGCAAGGGTCAAGCGCCCTTGCTTTTTTTGTTTGGTGACGTAACGGTTCGGCAGATCTCTTAAAGCATAGTTCACGAAATCAGGTTTGGTTTGAAGGTTAAACGCAAAACGTTTGAGCGATTGCTTTTTCCACCAAGCCAGGTCTTCTTCTAAGAAAAACTCCGCCAATTGGCCCCGAGTGACATGCGAGCGCCAGATTTTAAACCAGGTAAGGGCGCCAGGGTGAAACGATTGAATCGCAAACACACCGGTATAATCGTCTAGCACGTCTGCGACTGTTGAAGCGACGTGTTTGATGTCTCCATCCGTCTTAATTTCAATCAGTAAAGGGACGACCCCATTGACTCTTTCGAGCACTTCTTTGAGCGTTGGAATAGCCTCTTCGGTTTCTAATAACCGCAGTTTTTTAAGGTCACTCAAGGCCCACTCATCGACAGTACCCACTTCTTTGGTCATCCGTGACAAATCGCGGTCATGAAACACCACCACTTCATCGTCTTTACTTAAACGGACGTCACATTCAATCGCGTAGCCTCGCTTCATCGCTTCGATGAACGAGGCCATCGAATTTTCTGGGATGGTGGGGTGTTGATGAAAGCCGCGATGGGCAATCGGCGTGTCTTTAAGCCAACTCATGTGTGTGCCTCCTTATGGGTGTCTTGGTGATGGTTAAAAATCATCGTTAAGGCGGTTAAGCCGTACGCTAAAACGCGTTCATTAAAATCAAACGTGGCGCTATGTAAATCTTCTTTCGGATATGTGTCATCTTGGGTACCAAGTAAAATGAAAACGCCTTTATGATGATGTTGGAAATACGAAAAATCTTCCGCAATCAATTTAGGTTGAGTATCGATCATTTGGTCTTTAAAAAGTGCTTTAAGACGCCTCACTAAGGTCACATCATTCACCACCGGCGGATGGAGCGTTTGAATCGTCGTATCAATACGCACATCGTGCGTTTTTTCACACGCATGCGCCAGTTCAAAGACGGCTTCTTTGAGCGTGTCAAACGTGTCTTCTTGATACGCTCTTAAGGTCCCTTCAAGCGTCGCTTTTGAAGCAATGATGTTGCGGCCTTCGCCGCTGGTTAAGGTGCCAATCGTGCATAAGCGATCGTTTAGGGTGCCCTTAAGCTCTGAAAGTTGTGCGAGTTTCAGCGCTAAATCACTCGCGGCTAAGAGCGCATTGCGACCTTCTCCTGGCGTCGTCCCATGCACACTACGTCCTTGAATGGTGATGTCTAGATCCCCATCTTGCGCGGTCATGATCCCTTCACTAACCGCAAGTTTTCCAAAAGGTGTGTGCGGATCGACATGGAGCGCATAGACCGCGTCAATGTCATAAGCTTGATACTGTGGATCACTCACAATATACTGAGCGCCCCCAAGCGTTTCTTCCGCGGGTTCAAAAATCAAAAGGACACTCATTTCAAGGGTAGCTTCTGATAGGATTTCTGCAAAGCCTAACAACATCGCCATATGGGCATCATGGCCACACGCATGCATCACACCCTCATGTTTCGAACGGTAACGGACAGGGTTTTTCTCTTGGATGGGTAACCCATCCATGTCCGCCCTAAAAGCAATCGTTTTAGCCTGTTTGCCTGGTTTAAAGGCTAAGAGGCCACTTTGAGCCACGGGCGTCAGTTCATAGCCTAACCCCATTAAAACATGGGACAAATACGCGTTGGTTTTGGGACAGGAAAAATCGAGCTCGGGCATTTGGTGTAACTGCCGGCGATGCTCTGTGAGACGTGCTTGCATGTCTTTAGAAACGTCTAGATTAAAAGCCACGACGTTGCCCCCGATACGGTGGGGCTTGGTCGGTTAAGTATTCCTCAACACTCGGTCCACCTAGATGTCTTAAACGTGCCATGCCGTAAAGGTAAGAAAAGATTAAAACAATCACAATCGCAGGCGCACTTAACACGACGTTCCATAAGGCGAGTGACGACAGTTGGTCGCTTAAATAAAGTGAAAACTGAAAGACCCAGCGTAATGTGAAAAAGAAAAACCAAAATAACGTGACTTCACTGTAGGCTGGGCGGATGTCAGGTCGCCAAAACCAACCTAAAGGCCAACCCCGACTGATGTGTGAGGCGAGTGCCGCAAACGGTTTTTTAATAAACACACTGATCAGTAAAGAGACATTAAAAAAGCCACTGGTGATAAAGCCAGGTAAGAAAAAGTCGCCCGCTTGTTGGCGGTAAAGACTAACGAGTGTGGCCAGGGACACACTTAAAAACCCAGCCGCAGCGTAGCCGATGGGTTGTTTGTTAATGACCCTTCTTACCGTAAGCAGTGCGGCACTTAATAGTGCAAAAAGCGCCGCAACGAGAAGCGTTGTGACGTTGAGTAACGCGGTGAACACGATCGGTGGAATGATCGCGTCCCACGTGCGCCCTTTTAAGACGAGTTTAAGTTCTTCTTTGATTTCTTGCATAGTATCCCTCTAAGACATTATAGCGTATTTTTGATTTGTGTGAAGCCTCAACACACTGACAACCTAAAAACGGTGGCACACCATCGGTTTGACCTTTTAACA
>SKKW01000109.1:0-3493 GCA_007123535.1 Candidatus Izemoplasma sp.
CGATGGGGCTTTACGTCTTTAAAAAAGACGCCCTTAAACGTTTGTTGTTTGAAGACGCTGGCGATCATTTTGATTTCGGCCATGATTTGATTCCTTTAGCCATAAAACAAACGATGAACATTCGCGTCTTTCCTTATGGCGGTTATTTTAGAGATGTGGGGACCGTTGAAAGTTATTACGATACCACCATGGAACTGTTAGACCGGCCCGATTGGATTGGTCTATACGATTACAAAGAAGCGCCGCTTTATTCGCGCTCTTACGATCTTCCACCGCATCACATCGCGTCACCCTACCCGATTCGTCGTAGTTTCATCAGCGATGGCTGTTTGATTATGGGCCGTGTGGAGCATAGCGTCATCAGCCATAATGTGGTGTTAAAAGAAAACGCCTTTGTGATTGATTCAATTTTATTTCCTGGTGTGATCATCGGTGAAAACGCGGTCGTTAGAAATGCGATTGTGCTCGATCAAACGGTCATCTTACCGGATGCGAAACTCGTCTATAAAACCCCCACCGTTGTCGATAATGAGACGCTGTGGGCGCTCAGTGAGGGAGGGCATCCACATGAACGCTAAACTGTTGATGATTGTCGATGCCTCAAACAAAGAAAACTTTGATCGCTTAACGCTTCACCGGATGCCAGGGGCACTCCCTTTTGCGGGGAAATATCGGCTCATTGATTTTCCACTCTCATTAGCCAAACATGCAGGCATCACCAACGTGGCGATTTTTCCTTATGGCAATTATCGTTCTTTACAAGACCATGTGGGCAGCGGAAAACGCTGGGACCTAGACCGTCGTCGCGATGGCCTATTTATTCTCCCACCCAAACACTTTCATTTGCCGACGGATAACATGTTGACCTTTCAACGCATGCATGAACACATTGAGTTTTTTAAACGCTCAGCGCAAGATTATGTCTTTATGACCCAAGCGAATATTGTCTGGAACATTGACCTGGTTGAATACTTACAAAAACATCTACAATCTGGCGCCGACATCAGTGAAATTATGCATGAAAACCTCCGTTTAAAAACATTTATTTTCTCGCGTAAACGACTCTTACATTTACTTGAAAGCTACGATCAATTGCCTTACCAAACGATGAATGACTACGTCGTAAGAGCCCCTAATGTGACCGTCAATCGACTGAACTACCCGGGCTATTCACGCTTTATCACCGATAATTTTAATTACTTAAAATCAAATTTAACGATGCTTGATTTCCAAGTAGGCAAAGACATCTTTGCGCCTGAACGTCCTATTTTGTCAAAAGAAAAACCTGCGCCACCTGCCAAATATCTCACCGAAGCCAACATCAAAAACGCGATGATTTCCAGTGGTTCCATCATCAATGGGACCGTCATCGATAGTGTCATTGGCCGTGATGTCATCATCGAAAAAGGCGCCCGTGTGCATAAAAGCGTGATCATGTCTAACGCCATCATTGAACCCGGCGCCGACATCAGCTATGCGATCATTGATAAAGGCACCCTCGTTAAAGCCAACGCGCATTTAGAAGGCACCTTACGCGAACCTTATGTCAGTCAAAAAGAACAAATCATCACCCAACAAACCACCCTTTCAGTCTTGTTTGTTGCGGCCGAATCAAGCCCCTTTATCAAGACGGGTGGACTCGGTGATGTGGTGAATGATTTGTCCCGTAATTTAGTTAAAAAAGGGGTCAAAGTAAGCGTTGCAATGCCCTACTATGGCCCTCTTAAAGAAAAGATTGCAGAAGTGGCTAAACGGCTCAGTTCTCACGTCGTAGAGTTTGACGGAGAACCCTATAAAGTCAACCTTTATACGGTAGTTTACAAAGGGGTGAATTATTACTTCTTTGAAAACTTTAAATATTTTGATCCCGACCTCATCTACGACGCACAACTAGATTGTGATCGCTTTGCGTTTTTCAATAAAGCCCTTGTCGAACTGTACCCACAACTTGGCCAGTTTAACTTGTTCCACCTCCACGATTGGCATGTATCTTTAGTGCCCTTGTTATTGAAACAACAAGGCGATATAACCCCCACCCTTTTAACCTTACACAACGTGGAGTATCAAGGGGTTTGTCATGGCGGCATTTGCCAATCACTCGTCGATCCAGCCTTAGCACATGAGCGCACCATTAACTTCCTGGAAACAGGCATTTCTCATGCAACCAAAATTTCGACCGTCTCACCCACTTATCGTGATGAACTTAAATATGAGTATTACGGTAGAAACCTCACCAGCACGCTCATTAATCGTGAACGCGATTTTCATGGGGTACTCAACGGCATCTCGAGCACCCACAACCCAGCGACGGATAAGTTGATCAAACAAAATTACGACGCGAAGTCGTTTGCAAAAAAAACCATTAATAAAGCCTTTTTGCAAAAAGACAATCAGCTTTCTGTTGACCCTGAAGCGTTTGTGATTGGGATGGTTTCTAGACTAGCTGAACAAAAAGGCTTTGAAATTATTCTCCAAATGTTAGAACGGTTCATGCACGAACATGAAAAAGCGCAATTTGTACTTTTAGGCAGCGGCGATGAACACATCGCAGAGCGTCTACAACAGATTGCTGAGAAGTTTCCTAACCGGATGCGTTTAAACGTAGGGTTTGATGCGACCATCCCAAACTATATCTACGCCGGTGCGGACGTCTTTTTGATGCCCTCAAGAGTGGAACCCTGTGGCTTATCACAGATGATTGCGATGCGTTATGGCACGGTTCCGATTGTCAGGCAAACGGGCGGCTTAAACGACACGGTGATGAACTTCGACCCCATCACCTTAAAAGGGAACGGCTTCAGCTTCTTTAATTTCGATGGGTATCATCTCTATCAAAGTTTACATGAAGCCTATGAGCTTTTCACCACTCAACCTGACGTCTTTAAAAAAGTCGCGTTAAAAGGCATGAGCGAAGACTTTGGACTGCTTAAACAAGCCAATAAAATGATTGAGCTTTACCAACTGACCATCCAAGGGGTAAATGATAACGGTTACAGTCCGCAAGACATCCCATTTTAATTCAAACTTTAGTATAATGAGTCCCGAAGGAGTGATTTTATGCAACCGCACTTAAAAAGCGCCAATGCCTTCGCGAAAGCGTATAAAGCACGCATCGAAGAACGTTATGTGGTCCCCTTTAAAGATTCAACGACCCGTCAACGTTACCACGTGCTTGGCGAACTGATTTTTTCAGCGATTAGTGAACAATGGCGTCAAACCAAAGCCACATACCAAAAAGAACAACCGAAACAAGTCCATTATTTCTCCATGGAATTTTTGATGGGGCGACTCATTACCAATAACATTAACAATTTAGGGCTTCGTCCACTCGTCGAAGAAGCGTTAAGTTCACTTAAACTCTCACTCGATGAACTCGAACATTATGAAAGTGATGCGGGTTTAGGCAATGGCGGGCTAGGCCGTTTAGCCGCCTGCTTCTTAGACTCCATTGCTTCACTCAATTACGCCGGTCACGGTAACGGCATCCGTTACC
>SKKW01000048.1:0-3442 GCA_007123535.1 Candidatus Izemoplasma sp.
AATTTAGCGTCTTGTTCCGCTTCAGATAAGCCTAAAATACTAAAGACACTGGCTTGTAAGAGGGGTTCATGAATTCTTAACGAACCGCCGCCTAACTCTTGCCCTTGAACCACTAAATCATACGCGTTGGCAAGCACTTTGTCGGGGGTTTCTAACAGTTGTGCTTGATGTTCGTGTTTGACCCGCGTAAATGGATGATGAAGGGCGTAGTAACGTTCATCTTCGGTGTCGTATTCAAACATCGGCCAATCGATGATCCAAGTAAAATCAAAGACCGTATCGTCGATCAAGTCAAATTTTTTCCCAAGTGCTAAGCGGATATGACCCATCGCGTCGTAAGCAATCTTCGCTTGATCAGCAACAATCAGCAAAACATCCCCTTCTTGAAAGTCGGCTTTAGCTTGTAAAGCAGACACTTCTTCGGGGGTTAAAAATTTCGCTAAAGACCCACTTAATTGGCCATCCCATTTAACAAACGCTAAGCCCTTAGCGCCATAACGTTTGGCGACGTCTGTGAAGCCGTCGATGTCTTTACGACTTAACGCGCTGGCACCACCTTTAACAGTGATACCTTCCAGATGTCCTTGTGTGGCCAAGACCGATGAAAATACACCAAACGACGTTTGTGCAAACACATCGTTTAAATGCACAAGTTCTAAACCAAAGCGAGTGTCAGGCTTATCAGAGCCAAATCGCCGCATCGCTTCATGATAAGTGAGCCGTGGGAAGGGGTCTTCTAGTGTCAGCCCTTTAACTTCTTTCATAACGTGTTTAATCATACGTTCGCTGACGATTAACACGTCTTCTTGCGTCACAAAACTCATTTCAATGTCGATTTGTGTAAACTCGGGCTGACGATCACTGCGTAAATCCTCATCGCGAAAACACTTAGCAATTTGATAATACTTTTCAAACCCACTGACCATTAACAGTTGTTTAAAAATCTGTGGCGATTGAGGCAGCGCATAAAAGTGTTTTTCATGCAGTCTTGAAGGTACGACATAATCTCTAGCCCCTTCAGGAGTAGATTTCGTTAGAATCGGCGTTTCAAACTCCATGAACTTTTCTTGATTTAAAAACGTTCTGACTTCAGAGGTGATGTGATGACGTAAGCGGAACATTTTTTGGAGATACGGTCTACGCAAATCTAAATAACGATATTTTAAGCGTGTGTCTTCAAGCGCATCGGTGTCGTCTTGAATGAGCAATGGTGGTGTTTTGGCTTGCGCTAAGACGTTAAGTTTTTGCACATTAATCTCAATGTCTCCCGTGGGGAGCTCTGGATTTTTACTCGAGCGTTCTCTAACCACACCCTCGACTTCTAAGACAAACTCATGTTTGATGCCAAGCGTAATTGATCGAAGGTCATTGGCTTCATCAAACGCGAGTTGGGTGATGCTTTCTTGGTCACGTAAATCAATAAAAACAAGCGTACCTAAGTCGCGTTTTTTAGCTACAAACCCTTTTAAGCGAACGTGCTGACCTACATGTTCTAAGCGTAGTGCGTTGTTGTGATGTGTGTACATACTAAACTCCCTCTTCACAGTCGATGCATGTTTGATCGTCTGTGAGTTTTTCAATGATGTAAAACGCGGCTTGTGACTGTTTAACGGTCACTTCTTCTTTGGTTTTTTGATCTTTAATGGTCACGCTTTGTTGTTTGACTTCTTCTTCACCCATCAAACAGACAAAACGGGCACGATAATGATCGCTTTGTTTAAACTGGCCTTTTAAACTTTGCGTTTCAAAACTGCCATCCACCCTAAGATTTTGTTTTCTCAGTCGTGCACTAAAAGCAAGTGATGCCTTTAAAGCTTCTTCACCTAACGCGGCCACATAGACATCAATGCTTGGTTCGAGCGCGCTTTTCTCTTGTGCCTTCAAGGCGACGATGAGACGTTCTAAGCCAAAGCCAAAGCCTACCGCAGGCGTACTAGGACCGCCGAGTGTTTCCACCAAATGGTTATAGCGTCCACCCCCACAAATCGTGTTTTGTTGGCCCAGTAACGCTTCGGTTGTTTTTAGCTCAAACACTGTGTGTGTATAATAATCTAAGCCCCGCACCAAGCGGTTGTCAATCTGATAGGGAATGTTTAAATGGTCGAGTTGTTGACACACCAAGTCAAAATGCGCACGATCTTCTTCTGTCAGGACATCGAGTGGCTTAGGTGCCGATTTTATGGCTTCATGATGGGCATCCACTTTACAATCGAGAATTCTCAAAGGATTGGTATGATAACGAGTTTGACAATCCGTGCATAAGTGCTCTAAATGAGGTTTTAGATGCGCTTGTAATTGTTTTTTATACGCCGCTTTACTGCTTGTATCGCCTAATGAATTTATGTGAACGACGAGTGGTTGAATCCCTAAGGCGTGCGTTAAACGGTACGCCAGTTCAATCATTTCAGCGTCGAGCTTAGGATGCGCGGAGCCAAACGCTTCGACCCCAAAGGTGTTAAACTCACGAAAGCGCCCTTTTTGCGGACGTTCATAACGAAACATGGCGCCCACATAATAATATTTTTGGACTTTTTGAGGGCGAGCGTATCGTTTATTTTCTATAAATGCCCTAACAACGCCAGCCGTTCCTTCAGGGCGTAATGTCATGTCGCGCCCGCCACGATCGTTAAATCGATACGTTTCTTTACCGACCACATCGGTATCTTCACCCACACCACGGTGAAACAATTCACTCATTTCAAAATGTGGCGTACGAATTTCTTCAACGTTAAACCGTTTGGCCATTTTGCGAATGGTTTTTTCAACCAAGTGGTAGTAGCCAATGTCTTCGATAATGTCAAACGTGCCTTTAGGTTTTTGCATACAGTTCCCTCCAATAAATAAAAAAACTCTCCCTTAAATCTAAGGGCGAGTTGTCTCGCGGTGCCACCTTAGTTCCGGTTCAATACCGGCCCTCAAACCCTTAACGCGGGTGACGTTTTCTCACAAGAGAAAATCCTCAAAGCTGTCTTTCGTTAACTTCAAATACGACCTCGCACCATCGTCGCTCGCTGTGATTGAAAGGCTTAACTACTAGGCTTTTCATCAGAATTTAGATTCGCTTAATTATAGCCTTGTCTCGCACGACTGTCAAGTGATACTGCCCTAGAAGTCTATGTTGATGCGCTTTTTGACATCTTTAAAAAACGCGGCGTGAATGCTTTGATAATCACGCTTGGTAATCGCACTCACATGAGAATCTTTTAACCGACGATCCGGCATCATAAAATGATCCCGTGCTAAGCCTTCATAACGCAATGGCAGTTTCTCACGCAAAGCTTTTGAGGCAAGATTATCGGGAAAGTGATGATAACTGATGCGTTTTAAATTGAGATGCTCAAAACCATAAACCAACATCGCAAGGGTGGCTTCATACATGTACCCATGGCGTTGATAATTAGGATGCATGACCATCCCAAGCTGAGCTTTAAAGCCCGCCATA
>SKKW01000081.1:0-3413 GCA_007123535.1 Candidatus Izemoplasma sp.
CAAAAAGTGCCCACAAAGCCCAACCACCAATCAGTTCAAAAAGGGTCGATACGAAGACGATGGTGATAAAGATTAATAGAATGCCACCGAGATGAAAGGTGTCTAAAAGAGGATCAAACACCAACGCGAGTGAAATCATACTTAGGCCATAAATCGGTACAAATGGCCCATGTAAAAACCCACGATTCACAAACGTTTTGGTTTTATGTAAGTAAAAACTGACTTCAATCAGCCAGCCACAAAAGGCGTAAAACACCGTTGCTATGAACAAGGTCATCGTGCATCCTCACTTTCCCTCATGTAACCCTATTTTAAGGGATTCTTTAAAGAACTGCAATCCATCATGACATAATTGGTGTAAAATCAAATAAACAGCCCCAAAACGACATAAAAAAAGCCCAATGGGCTTTCTTTATGCTTCAAGAAGTGCAGCGATTTTTTGGGGCGAGGCAATCGTCCCTGAAAGCACCACTTTGTCATTGACAACGAGTGCTGGGGTACGCATCACACCAAACGATAGAATGTCATCCATGTCGGTGACTTTTTCGATCGTCGCTTCGACGCCCAGTTGGGCCACGGCTTTACGTGCGTTTTCTTCTAATAAACCACACTTTTTACAGCCTGAACCTAAGACTTTAATAATCATTTTATGTCTCCCTTTCTTTAATAAATCCACAGACCAGCGAGAAAGCCAGCCAGTGCGGCTAATACAATCACAAGCATAATATAGACTGAGCTGCGTTTCAACCCAAGGACGCGTCCGATCACAATCATGTTGGGTAAACTGAGCGTTGGACCTGCAAGCAATAACGCCGTCGCAGGGCCTTTGTTCATGCCTAGGTCAATCAAGGAACGTAGGATGGGGATTTCGGTCATCGTCGCAAAATACATGACCGCCCCAATCATCGACGCAAAGATGTTGGCTTGATACGTGTTATCGCCCACAAAACGCGACAAGGTTTCGGTCGTCACGATGGCTTGTAAGACACCTGCTAAGAAGATGCCTACGACAAACAGAGGCAATATCTTTTTAGCCAAATCACCGGTTGCTTTGGCCCATTCCATGAGATCGTCTTTTTGGAACCACAACACCAGTTGAAGTATCAAAAGGCCGATAAAGACACTGGTGAAGAGTGGACGATACACCCCAAATAAGAGAATAAAGATTAAGGTTAAAAAGAATAACCCGCGCTGCCATAAAGGCATCTCTACTTGAGCGGGAATCGTCGCAAAAGGATTTTTAGAGGTGTCACGCACCTCTCCTTTACGAAAGATTAGATGCATGATGATGCCGATAAAGAGCGCTAAGTTGACCGCCGCAATCACACGCACAAGGCCCATATCGACACCTAAATCGGTGAATGTGAGTGTAATGGCTAAAATGTTAATCGCGGGACCGGAAAACAAAAACGCAATCGCAGGCCCTAAACCGGCACCTTTTTTACGGATGCTAGCAAACATCGGCAATACCGAACACGAACAGACCGCTAAGATTGCGCCAGAGACAGAGGCCACAAGATACGCAGCCTTTTTATTGGCATTGGGTCCAAAAAACTTTAACACCGCACCTTGTGACATAAACACCACCACGGCGCCTGAAATACTAAACGCAATGAACAACGAGGTGATTCTTAAAAGGGAAAACGTCTCACCATCGCCAGGGAAAAAGGCGTAATTGCGTAAAAAGAGTAAGCCCTCAAGTAAAATCTCTAATAGACGGGTCATTCAGTCACCTCAAGGCTAGGCTCTTGGACACGGTCTACACCGATACACGCCCATAATTCGGGTGTCGTTAACTGTTGCTGGTCCTGCCATAAATGGGAATCTTTAACCATGTGTTCCTTGGTCAGGACTAAAAAATCCAATAAGACGGGATGTGTTTGATTCAGTGCGTAAACCATGTATTTATCTTCTCTTTGCGTTAAGACCAAGTTTAAATCGCGCAGTTTGCTTAAATGTTTTGAGATTTTGGGTTGCGATTCGTTAAATAGTGACGTCATTTCACACACACAAAGTGGTCGGACGTTTAAGGCCATGAGAATGCGCAAACGCGTTTCATCACTCGCCACTTTAAACAAGGTTAATAAATGTTCCATATGTGTACCTCCTATATACATATACTCATATACGTATATGATAACGTGTATAAGGCGATGTGTCAACGCTTATTGACTTTTTTACGACCTAAAGTCATTTATCTGAAGACACTTAGCGTCAAAGCGATGACTTTAAAGCTTAAGTGCTATACTGACGTAGAGGTGGCTTTATGGCTAAGTACGATCAACCCAAATACAACATCATTCTCCAAGACGGTCCTTTTGAACTGCGGTCCTATCAACCGTTTTTTACCGCGGCCGTCTCCGAAAATCATCTTCATGGCACGCAAGGCTTTAGAACTCTGTTTTCTTACATCAGCGGTGAAAACCAACGTCAAGAGAAGATGGCCATGACCATTCCAGTCATCAACGATGCTTTGGATCAACAGATGACGATGGAGTTTGTGTTGCCACTGGATTACACCGAAGAGACCATTCCCAAACCCCTTCAAAACAATACGATCATTAAACATTATCCACACCACCTTGCGGCGGTGTATCGTTTTAATGGCTCCGCCTTAAAACAAGATTTAGAAACCTTTAAGAAAAACCTCATTGAATGGATACACCAACAAGGCTTTCAACCCGAAGGGTGTCATCGTTTAGCACGCTACAATTCGCCCTTTAGTGTGCCTTTATTAAGACACAACGAACTGATTTTTACAGTAAAGCAATAGCTTTACTTTTTTTTACACTTTTTGGACCATCCTTTTTGCCCTTATGCGTTATAATAAAACAGAATCTTAACGAAACGATGGTGATGTTATGAAGAAATTCTTAGAACCTTTGCAAGTGTTTGTCTCAGGTATTTTAATGGGTGTGGCAGCCATTATCCCGGGGGTAAGCAGTGGGACCGTAGCCGTACTAGTACGTGTTTATGATCGCATTATTGCGTCAGTGGATGCGGTGATCAGTCGTAAGCCGACGTTTTTTAAAGGCTTAACCTTCTTGTTAATTTTATACGCGGGGAACTTCTTTGCGCTCTTTACAATTGCAGGTTTGATGCGCCGTTTAATTGCAGATTTCCCAGTCCAAATGGGGATCTTCTTTATGGGACTCATTCTTGGAAGTGTGCCCATTATTATCCGTAAAATTCAAGAGAAAACGGATGAGAAAGTCTTTAGGGTATCCACGATTCTTTCCTTTACCGTCTTTGCGGCCTTCATCATTGTTTTAAACGTGGTGACTCAAGGTGGTACCGCCAGCCGTGACATTACGGAATTGAACTTTGTCAGCGGGCTGTTGGTATTTCTAACAGGCATCATTGCGAGTGCGACTGCGATCATTCCAGGGGTTAGTGGTTCGATGATGCAAGTG
>SKKW01000052.1:0-3397 GCA_007123535.1 Candidatus Izemoplasma sp.
AATCTCTTGAATCGCTTGAGACTTGTGAGATGCCTAAATAGCCTGACGCCTTATTTAAATCATGCATCACTTGTTGAATGGTTTTGTTTTCTTTCATCGAAATGAACTCGACAATCGCGGGGTCAATGTCGCCGCTGCGGGTACCCATCGCGATGCCTGCGAGTGGCGTAAAGCCCATCGAGGTATCCACCGAGACGCCGCCTTTTACAGCACAGAGTGACGCGCCGTTGCCGATGTGTAAAACGACGGTTTTTAACTCTTTTACATCTTTGTTTAACATGGCCGCGGCACGTTGTGAGACGTATTTATGACTGGTCCCGTGGAAGCCATATTTACGGACGCCATATTTTTCATACCATGAATAGGGGGTAGGATAGATGTAGGCTTCTTCTGGCATCGATTGATGAAACGCCGTATCAAAGACGGCCACCTGAGGTACGCCAGGGAGTGCTTTTTCAAACGCTTCGATGCCGGTTAAGTTGGCGGGGTTATGAAGCGGTGCTAAGTCACTGACTTTATCAATCGCTTCTTTGACTGCGTCGTTGATTAAAACAGAATCCTTAAAGGCTTCACCGCCATGCACGACACGGTGGCCGACACCACGAATGGCGTCGTAGTTCTCCACAACGCCTAAAGAGACTAACCGTTCAAGTAACATGTTCACAGCGATTTTATGATCTTTAATGGCTAACGTTTCACTATGCTTATCGCCATTGTGTTTGAGTGTGAAGATGCCGTCGTCTAAACCAATACGTTCGACGACGCCTGAAGCGACCACGGTTTCCTCAGGCATTTGTAACAATTGAAATTTTAAAGACGAGCTTCCTGCGTTGACTGCAATAATTAACATCAAATCATCCTTTCCTTTGGGCGAACCATTGTTCGAGTCTTTGAAGCGTTTGAGCAAACGCTGCTTGATCTTGAAATGGGGGTAAATCGGCGATTAGAAAATCGTCAATTTTTTCTTGTTCGTGTGTCTTACGACGCAAGATTAAGACACTTTTAGGATGCAGTTTAAACATCCCTTCATCCAGTTTAATTAAACCATACAGATGCGCCACTTTCAAAACTTTTTCTTGAAAAATAGCCCGTTCTGGTTGATCAAAAAAGTCATTTTCAATCAGGGCAAAAAAGAAGCCCCCAGGGTTTAGTTTTAGCACATGGAACAACAAGACTTGATAAGGCAGATAGGGCTGGTTAGAATCTTTTTTGTGAATCGGGAAATCACAGACGATGCAAGGGTACGTCCCCGATTCATAGGTGAGCGTCTCTTGAGCAAAAACCTCATGAGGGATCTCTAATGCGTCCAAAAGATTATTGGCGACTTCGACCATCAATGGGTCGTCATCGACGCCCACCATATGGGTCTCTCCCGTCATTGCTTGAGGCAATGAGGCTAAAAGATTACCGGTGCCCACCATGGGGTCCAAAATGGTTTCTGGCGGTGCGTCATAGAGTTTCTCAATGAGATAGCCAAACAATAACCCCATCGTATCCGGGGTCATCATGGCGTTTGAGTAACGTTCATCTTTAAACGCTTTTAGCAACATCAACTGACACGCTTTACGCATCGCTGTTTTACTAAATGGTTCGCCACTGACCTCAGCTTTGAGCCGACTTAAGGTCTCTAATGTCTCCTCTGGCAAAGGCATCTCAACCGCATCATCCAGTAAGAAATTTAAGGTTTCAACGAACGCTTTTAGCGCGGATTTTTGGGTATACGGTTTAAGTGTTTCACTGCTTTCTTCTAAAAACGTATAGAGCTGTTCAATATGTGAATGCTCATTCATATTATCACCATCAACATAATAGCATCAAAGCCATCATTTGTCTAATATAAGTCGGCTTTAAAAGACCTTTACTTGCTTTAAACGGGGGGCTTTGCTATGATTAGTGCAGGTGATTTTATGAAACGATTGATCCTTAAAGCGATCACGCATTATCAGGCGGTAAGCCAACACAAAACACCGACATGTAAATATCATCCAACCTGTTCTCATTATGCCAAGGAAGCGTTTGAAACACGAAACTTTTTTGTGGCAACTGGGCTCAGCGTCTGGCGTATTTTAAGATGTAATCCCTTATCTAAAGGCGGGTATGATCCTGTCCCTAAATCAAAGGAGACTAAACATGAGTAGAAAATTATTCACTTCTGAATCTGTGACTGAAGGTCACCCAGATAAGATTTGCGATCAAATCTCTGATGCGATTTTAGATCGTGTGTTAAGCGAAGACCCTAACGCCCGTGTGGCGTGTGAAACAGTGGTAACGACTGGGCTAGTATTGGTCTTTGGTGAAATGACCACCACGACTTACGTCGACATTCAAAAGCTTGTGCGTGACACCGTGAATGCCATTGGTTATAACCGTGGGAAGTACGGCTTTGATGCAGAAACCATGGGTGTCTTAGTCGCGATTGATGAACAATCACCCGACATTGCAGCGGGTTTATCACAAACCGACAAGGCGGAACAAGGCGCAGGTGATCAGGGTATCATGTTTGGGTATGCGACCGATGAAACCGAAGAGTTCATGCCGATCACCTCGGTCTTGGCTCATAAACTTGCGAGACGCTTGGCTTATGTTCGAAAAGAAGGTATTTTGGATTATTTAAGACCCGACGGTAAAACCCAAGTCACGATGGAATTTGATGAACACGATCACCCTTTAAGAGTCGATACGATTGTCGTGTCCACCCAACATCGTCCAGGCATTTCACAAGAACAAATCCATCAAGACATTAAACAACAGGTCATCGACCCCATCATTCCTGAGGCACTATTGGATGAAAACACCACGTATTTCATCAATCCGACCGGCGCTTTTGTGATTGGTGGGCCACAAGGTGATGCGGGGTTAACCGGCCGTAAGATTATCATTGATACATATGGCGGCATGGCGCGTCATGGCGGTGGCGCTTTCAGTGGGAAAGACCCGTCTAAAGTCGACCGTAGTGCGGCCTATGCGGCACGTTGGGTGGCCAAACACGTCGTAGCTTCAGGGGCCGCTAACCGTTGTGAAGTGCAACTGTCTTATGCGATTGGGGTAGCCAAGCCAACCTCGATTCGCATCGATACCTTCGGCACCAATACAGTGCCTGAAGAACATATTGAACAGGCGATCAAAGCCGTCTTTGACTTGCGCCCAGGTAAAATCATTGAAGCGCTTGATTTACTTGAACCGATTTATCAACAAACCTCAGCTTATGGTCACTTTGGACGTTTAGATTTAGACCTACCTTGGGAGCGCTTAAATCGCTTGGAACAATTTAAACAAGCTCTAAGTGAAGCCCCAAAAGCATAGTTCTTTTTCAATGACCTTAATGAATCTAATCTCGTTGACACACATTGCTAAAAGAGACACCATCGATTAAAAATAACAGCGTCCTATCACCATG
>SKKW01000061.1:0-3350 GCA_007123535.1 Candidatus Izemoplasma sp.
CTTATACGATGAAAACGATGAACAAATTAAGCAATCTCGTGAAGCGATAAAGCCGCTTGAAGCGCGCTTAGCCGATTCACCCCTTTACGTTGATTACGTTATCTTTTGCGGCATTGTGGATGTGGTGGATCACCGTAAGGATTTATCGTCAGAGTTTCATAGTTTATACGATTACTTTGAAGACTTAAGTTCAGACCAACGTGATTTACTGAATGCGACCGTTGGCTATGACGCCTTTCAAAAAGGTAATTATGTGCTCGCTGAATCGCGCTTTGAATCGGTTCTAAATCACCATGTGAATAGTTTGATGGATTCACTCGCACACTCGCATTTAGCGATGATTAAAGCGAAACGTTTTAATTATTATCGTGCGCTTAAACATGCCAAAGAGGCCTCACGTTTTCATGCGCAAAACAACAACTTAAAACGCAAGATTGACATGGACTTTTTACAGTTAAAACTACTGATAGAACTGCGTCAACTCCAAGAAGCGATGAGCCTTTATGAGAACTTAAGTTACCTTTTGGTTCATTATCTTCAAGATTACCAAGAACGTCTAAATTTTTACCGTATTTATCTCGCTTATGCTTCTGAAAACTACGATGAAGCCCTGTCTCTAATTGATCAAAAAGAATCTGCCCTAAAAGATGTTAGGATGACGTTTTTAAAAGCACACCTTCTCAACTTGACCGGAAATAAAAAAGAGGCGATAGAACTTTTGAAACAAGCGTTAAATGTTCGGCGTGTTAAAACAGATTTTGTCCTTGCGATGACATTTTATTATCAGTCTTTGACAAGAACATACGATCATCAAATGGTGGAACCTTTCATTCATGAATTGCTCAAAAATCCAGAACGTTTTGAGTATCTTGATTTCATCCAATTTCTATTTTCGTTAGCACTCGATTACGCTCACCTAAACGATCGAATGAACCTAATGAAGGCCATCAGTTTAAAAATTATCGATTTTTCTATGATTCGTTAGTGCTTAAAGCCGCTTTTTTTGACTCTTGTAAACTAACACTACACCCTTGCACATTGGAAAGCTTTCCGCGATAATAGATTTAGAAAGTGAAACAGATGCATGTAGGGACCGGAAGCGGGATGTGTCGAATACACTTTTAAACTCCTTTTATTTTTCATGAAAGAACAGCTCAAATGAGCTGTTCTTTTACTTTTTTTAAATAGCACTTTTACCGTATCATAGTTGTGTTATAATACCACTGTAAGCGCTCTTATTTTACTTTAGAAAGAGGAATAATCCATGCCAAACATACTCTCAATGACTGCCGTTGTTAAACAAGAACCAACCCTTGGATTTGATGTTCAGAAAAAAACATTAGACGCAACATTAACCGAACACGAAGTGTTAGTGAAAGTTAAAACAGCCTCTTTTTGTGGTACGGATTACCACATATACGAATACGACGATTGGGCGAAGAATCGCCTTAATTTACCGCTGACTGTTGGCCATGAGTTTTCCGGTGAAATCATGGCTATCGGTGATCGAGTAACGCGCGTCAAAGTTGGCGACCTTGTCAGTGCTGAAACGCACATTATCTGTGGCACGTGTGAGCATTGTTTAAGGGGCGATGGTCATATTTGTGAAAACACCAAAATCATTGGTGTGGATACGGATGGGGCGTTTGCTGGGTACATAAAGATGCCAGAAGCCAACTGCTTCATCAACGATAAAAACCAAAATCCTTTGCATTTATCCGTGCAAGAACCTTTAGGGAATGCCGTGCATACCTTAAAACATTTTCCAGTAAAAGATAAAGTCGTAGCCATTGTCGGCTGTGGACCGATCGGTTTGATGGGTGTGGATGTGGCCAAAGCGTATGGGGCTAAAAAAGTCATCGCAATAGAAGTCAACGCCTACCGCCGAACATTGGCTGAATCTTTAGGGGCGGATGTCGTCATCAACCCACTGGTTGAAGATGTGGTCGGGCGTGTCTTCCGCGAAACCAAAGGTCGTGGGGTGGATGTGGTCGCAGAATTTTCTGGCAATAAAAGCGCCATCGAACAAGCTTTTCAATATATTAAACCAGGGGGTGGGATGAGTCTTTTAGGCATCCCTTCTAAAAAGATCACGCTCGATGTGGCGAATGACATCGTGTTTAAAGGCATCAGCATTTACGGTGTGGTTGGGCGACGCATATACGACACTTGGTATGAAGTAAGACGCTTACTTGATGAAGGCGTTTTAAATCTTGATAAAATCATTACCCATACCTTCCCGCTATCACAAATTGAAGAAGCCGCAACCATCATGGGAACAGGAAACTGTGGGAAAGTTGTTTTAACCGTAGAGGAGTCTGATTATGTCTAAATATCAGTTTATTGAAGAAAAAGTTGAACAATTAAAAAAAGACGGTGTTTACCGTCTTTTACCTGTCTCGCGCACCGCGACAGGCAATCGTATTGAACTCAATGGGAAAGAAGTGATTAACCTATCGAGTAACAACTACTTGGGGCTTTTAACCCATCCTAGAGTATTAAAAGCATCAGAAGATGCTTTGAAAACCTATGGTGTTGGCGCGGGTAGTGTGCGGACGATTGTTGGCAATCACGATCTATTAGAAACGCTTGAAGAAAAACTTGCTGAATTTAAAGAAGAAGAAGCGGTCGTGTGTTTTCAATCGGGGCTAAACTGTAACATTGGCACCATTCAAGCCATCGTTGAAAAAGGTGACTTAATTCTCTCTGATGAACTCAATCATGCTTCGATCATTGATGGTGTAAGATTGTCTAAAGCCGATAAGGCCGTCTATAAGCATAACGACATGAATGATTTACGTCGCTTGTTAGAGGAAAAACGAGCACACTATCGGACCGTGTTAATCATCACCGATGGCGTCTTTTCGATGGATGGTGATTTAGCACCGCTGCCTGAGATTGTCGCTTTAGCGGAAGAATTTGAGGCGCTTACGTATGTTGACGACGCTCATGGAAGTGGCGTTTTAGGTCGTAGCGGCCGCGGCACGGTCGATCATTTTGGTTTACACGGAAAAGTGGATTTCATCATTGGTACGCTTTCTAAGGCTATTGGTGTCATAGGAGGTTATGTCGCCACGAAAAAAGTGGTTAAAGAGTGGTTGTTACATCGCGCACGGCCTTTGTTATTTTCAACCGCGTTACCACCCAATGCAACCGCCGCAACGATCGCTTCGTTAGATTTACTCATGGAAAGCGAAGAACATACTGAAAAGTTATGGGCCAACGCGCGTTATTTTAAAAAAGGTCTTAAAGCGATGGGGTTTGACATTGGACATTCGCAAACCCCCATCACGCCAGTGATGATAGGTGAGGAAGCGCTGACGATGCAATTTTCCAAAGATTTACTCGCA
>SKKW01000069.1:0-3348 GCA_007123535.1 Candidatus Izemoplasma sp.
CACTTTAAAACGTGAATATGTGGCGCTTGTTGAAGGGGTCATTGCGCATGAAAAAGGCACCATTGATGCGCCGATTGGGCGCCATCCTAAAAAACGTCAACAAATGTCTGTGGTGGCAGAAGGCAAAGAGGCCGTCACGCATTTCGAAGTACTGGAACGTTTGGCTGAGCATACGTTAGTTCGGTGTCAATTAGAATCTGGTCGAACGCACCAAATTCGTGTGCATATGCAATACATTGGACACCCTGTTTACGGCGATCCTTTATATGGTTTTCGCAAGCACGTCTTAGATTCTGGCCAAATGCTTCATGCTAAACGTCTCACACTCGAGCATCCCATCACCCATGAGACGGTGACTGTAGAAGCCCCACTGCCAGAAGATTTTGAAAACGTTTTAGACGAGTTACGTCAAGCATAAACCTTAAAAGAGCTTAGGTAAGCTCTTTTTTATAATTTGACTTTCGATTTTAACCAGTCAAAATGATTGAACACAGGGAAATCGCCTTATGATTAGCTTCAAAAATTTTCATTTTTCTTTCATCGCTTTCGCTTTTTTAAGCATGCTATAATGGCAAAAAAGAGGAGGTGAAACGGGTGACTCATAACCAGCCAAAACGTGATATTTTGTGCTTTGATTTAAAAAGCTTCTATGCGTCTGTCGAATGCGCTATGCGTGGGCTTGACCCGTTTAAAACCCCTCTCGTGGTGGCGGATCCAGGTCGCGGTGGTGGGTCAATCATTTTAGCGGTCAGTCCTTTTTTAAAAGCGCAAGGCATTCCAGGAAGATTGCGTGTCTTTGAACTGCCGAGTGTGCCACATTTAATTATGGCCAAACCACGGATGAAAGAGTATTTACGTGTGTCGAGTGAGATCATCGCCATCTATTTAAGGTTCGTCTCAGCCGAAGATTTGCACATTTACTCCGTGGACGAAGCCTTTTTAGATGTGACCGATTACCTCAACTATCATGGCTGTGATGCCTCTACCTTAGCCGAACGTATAAAAAAGACGATTCTTGAAGAGACCAAGATTCCAGCCACGTGTGGCATTGGCGATAATTTGCTTTTGAGTAAACTCGCACTTGATTTAGAAAGTAAAACTGCTGCCACAGGCATCGCGCAGTGGCGGGTGGAAGATGTGCCAACAAAAGTATGGCCTATTACGCCCTTATCGGCTTTTTGGGGCATTGGGAGCCGCATGGAAAAGCGTCTCAATCAGCTTGGGTTATTTAGCATTGGTGACATTGCCAACGCCGACCGCAAAGTCTTAAAACGACAATTTGGTATCTTAGGTGAAGAACTCTATTTTCATGCGCACGGCATCGATGCGAGTCGGATTCGTGAAAAGTATCAAGACATTCGTCCGATGAAAAGTGTGGGTGTAGGGCAGACACTCTTTCGTGACTATCATGGTAGTGACGTCTTCGTAGTGCTCTTAGAGATGGCCGATGAAGTCGCAGAACGCTTGCGCTATGTGCATCAAGAAGCGCGGGTTATTCACTTTTCAGTGGGCTACTCGAAAGCGTATGGTGGGGGCTTTTCAAGACAGTTGAGTCTTCCCTTTCCAACGAGTGATCCTGAGATTATTCTTATGGCGTGTCTTGATTTGATGACACAACATTATCTTGATTTGCCGATTCGTCGCTTGAGCATTCGGGCGACAAAGTTAAGTTTATATCAGCCCTTTGAACAGTTGACGCTGTTTGATGCGCGTCATGAAAAAGCAAAACGTCATGCGCTTTATACTGCTATTGACCGGGTGAAAGCACGCTTTGGGAAACAAAGTATTTTACGCTTAAGTTCTTATTTTGACGAAGGGACTGCGCGGTTGCGGAGTACTTTGATTGGAGGTCATCATGGCTGAAGCTTATCATGACCGTAAAATGCTTAAGTGGTTACCCTTTCAGGCCTTGCCAGAACAAGGTGGCTACTTACACAATGTCTTTAATCAATTAGAAAAAGAAACCATGCCAGAGTTATGTGACGATCAGCTTGCGTGGTTGAATTATCGTTTTAATGAAGCGTTTGCCAATCAAGAAGCGGTAGTGATCACTTACTTTGATGAAGGACAACGTCTTAAATATACGGGCGTCATTCAAGGCTTTGATCCTATATTCAAAGTGTTCGTACTTGGGTCACAAACCTTACAAATGAAGTATGTCGTTGATATCAGTGAATAAGTGGGTAAATCGTTTACATTTTTTAACGGATGGCGTATAATTTAAGTAGTAAATTTAGAGGAGGATACCATGAAGAAATTGTTGTTGTTTATTGCTGCTTTAAGTCTTGCGTTTACGCTCGCGGCTTGTGGCGGTGCAGAAACATTTGAAATTGCCATGATTACCGATGCTGGTGACATCGATGATGAGTCATTCAACCAAGGTACATGGGAAGGTATTGTCGCGTTTGCCGAAGCGAACGATAAGACCTATGCGTATTATCGTCCGGCAGAAATCTCAGATGCAGCGTATCTGAATGCGATTGACTTAGCGATCAGTGCAGGTGCACGCATCGTCATCACCCCAGGATTCTTGTTTATGGCGGCGATTGGTGAAGCACAAGCCCTTCATCCAGATGTTAAGTTCGTATTGATTGATGCAGTCCCTACAGGTGGAACTGGTGAAAATACCGTTTCAATTCTGTTTGCTGAGCATGAGTCTGGCTTCTTAGCAGGTTATGCAGCAGTACGTGATGGTTATCGTGACTTAGGCTTTATGGGTGGAATTGCCGTTCCGGCTGTTGTTCGTTTTGGGATTGGCTTCATCGCCGGCGTATACTACGCTGCCAACGAACTTGGTGTTACGGAAGAGATTAACTTCCCAAACAATCGTTTTGCTTATTTAGGTAACTTTGATGCCTCAGATGCCCACCGTACCCGTGCACTTTCATGGTTCGAAGGTGGTACTGAGCTTATCTTTGTTGCTGCAGGCGGCGCTGGTTCATCCGTCATGTCAGCGGCTGAAGCGCGCGATGGTGCTAAAGTCATTGGGGTTGACGTTGACCAAGGTCCACTCAGCGAAACCGTCATTACCAGTGCTATGAAAGACTTAGCAAGTGCCGTCGATCAAATGTTAACAGCGTTCTTTGCGGATGAGTTCCCAGGGGGCGAAGTCTTAACCTTAGACGCGAGTAACAATGGTGTCGCATTACCAGACGATTTCTCACGTTTTAACAGCTTTACTCAAGCACAATATCAAACCATTTTCAACCGTTTAGCCACTGGCGACGTTGATGTACCATCATCGTATGCTGAATTAGTTACTTTCTTAGAAGGCTTAGGTCTCGCTGATTTATTAGAAATCACAGAAGAGACTACATCTTAGAATTATTCACACATGCTTTTAAAAAA
>SKKW01000091.1:0-3308 GCA_007123535.1 Candidatus Izemoplasma sp.
AAGCACACCAAATACGTCAGTGGCAACAACACCGTCGACATCATAAACACACTGATGGTGTTCACAAGCGGCGATAAAAGATGCACCTGCGGCTGCATCCAAGTGCTCATGGGTAAGCCAAAAACAAACGCCAAACAAGCCACATAAAAGGCTGCTTTAAGGGGGTGACCCTTAAGGGCTTTTTGATGAATCAAAAGCGTGTACGCCATCGCATAGGACAAGATAAAGCCTAAATGACCATGGCTGAATGGGAACACCCACCACCAAAACAATTGCACTAGCACCAACGCATCGAGCGCACTGAGTTGCCAGCGCCAACGCTCGTTCGCACGCAACACCATCCACCATGAGCCCGCACGCATAATAGACGGCGCAAAATCGGTTAAAAACGCATAGGTGATCAAGACCATACTAATCAGTAAAATCATCGCAGTTCTTGGACATTTGAATTTTTCTAAGCCCTTTTGTATCAGCACTGCTAAAAAGGTCACATGAAGGCCTGAAACCGCAAACAAATGCATCATGCCAAGCGTTTTAACCGCGTGATCAAAGTCCGCCTCAAAATAAGAACGATCCGCTAAGATAAGCGCATGCAAAAAAGCAGTAAAGTAATGGGTGTCCGCCAGTCGTTCACGCATCCAAAGCTTCAAAGAAAAGACGCGTGTCGCCTCTAGGATTTCGATGGACTCAACCTCAACCGTGCCCAAGACATCGATGGCTTTTAAGTAGTTAGGGTAATGAAATGCGCCCGGCCATGTGGGATGGTCGATCGCTCGTAAGGTGCCTTTAAGATGGAGACGACCACCCACGTTTAAAGGCGCATCACTGCGTATATAAAAGGTGCCTGATGGGCCTTTTAGTGTAAAACGATCGTGATGCGTGGATGTTTGATGATCGACGACGCTCACCGTTTCATCGATGGCTGAACCCGGCTTTAACCGTGTCGTCTCGATCATCCACACACGCACACAATAAAGCCCTAAAAACACGATAATCAGTTTGAAAAGTCTCGTGTCATAACGCCATACATAAAACATCAAAAGAATGACCAAAGGCCATAACCATGGATTATGGCCACTAAGTATCGCAAGCGTCACCACCGTGATCACATATAGCGCATGTCCTCTAAACGGTGATAAGATCGCGGATGGTTTCAAGGGTGGAAGGGCCGACATTTCGAACCGCTAAAAGGTCATCAATCGTCCTAAATGGGCCATGCGTGTCACGGTGGTTGACAATGTTTGACGCGGTCGCAGGCCCAATGCCAGGCAAGGTGGCTAAGCGTTCAATACTGGCAGTATTGATGTTGATTTTTGCCTGACCTTCCACATCGCTTGGTGGGGTAAGCGGTTCTTGTGATTGTTCACTGATATGTAAGACGCGATACGCCGTGCCATCTTCAAGTCTTTGCGCTTGATTGAGGGTGTCCACCCAAGCTTCATCCAAAAGCCCCCCTGCACGGTAAATCAAGTGAAATAAGCGTTCACCTGTTTTCATTTTATAGACCCCTGGGCGTAACACTTCCCCGCGGATATCCACATAAATGTACGTCTCTTCTAAGGGTGGACTAGGAGAATGTAAATCGTGAAAAATATCTGAACGTGGTGGGTTGTGCGAGGTTTGTTGGCGCATAAACATCAAGCCAAAGGCACACAACACGAACACCCCGACCAACAGACTTCGTTGCTTAAGCGTCATAAATAACCCTCCTTTATTCGATTCATACACCAAGAAGGATATTTTACTGACATAAAAAAAGTCTTCATCGCTTGGCGATGAAGACGGTACGGTCGTTAAGCTGCTTCATTTGAACATCGGTGAAGGGCGTCAACGCTTGTTTGAGGATGGCGGGTGAGTAACTCAACTAAAAAATCACGCTGTGATGAGTGCCATCATGAAAGTGATGTTCGAGGCTGCACGCATGGGCGCCATGTGTGACGTGCCAATAAAGCGTTGTATCTTGGTATTTAAGTGTTTCTTGGTAGCCAATAAACGCTTGAATATAGCCACAAAGCAGACTATCAAAGATGAGAGTGCCTTGAGGATTGAGGGCGTCGTAGGCGTGTTTAAAGAACGTTTTAACGGCGTCTAGATCAGGTAAATGATTGACGACATCCATCGACGCCACGATAAGGTCATAACTATCTTCAAAGGGTTCGAGTATCGACTGAGTTTTAATGTTAAGCGCCATGCCTTCTTGTTGTGCGGCGTTAGAAGCGACTTCTAACATGCGCTCGCTTTCATCGAGCAAGGTCACAAGGTAGCCTTGTTGCGCGAGATAACGCCCCATTAAACCCGTGCCTGCGCCCACATCTAAGGTTTTTGATGGGTTGGTGTGTTGCGTAACGATGGTTCTGAGTTCAAGCATCTTTTCATGATCGTAAAAAACGTCATAAAAAGGCGCTAAAAGATCGTAGGGTTCACGTGCTTTCATGGGTCCAATGTGGCACATCTGGCCACAACTTTTCAAAGTGATAGAACGTGCGTTCTTCGCCTAAAAAGAGATTGACAATGACCGCTTCGGCATCGACTAAAACCCATGCGGCTTCATCGTCGCCTTCGGTTTTGGCAGAAGCTTGATGGTGCTTCGCAAGGTCATCTTTAACCCGTTTGGCACTGGCTTTAAGTTGACGTTTGTTCGTGGCGGTGGCTAAAACGACATAATCAAAAAAAGGACTCTTTTGACGCATGTCATACACGAGAATGTCGGTGAGTTTTAAATCGTCTAAACTGTTAAGAATGGTATCAAGTTTTGTCATGGATAACTCCTTTGTAAAACGTGAGGGTCTTTAAGGCGATGGGTGGCACATCATCGCCCTGACTTAAATGAAAATCAGTCGCCCGCTGAAGGGCTAAATAAATGGCTTCATCAAGATTTTTAAAGGCTACGGGATAGATTTCTTTTGCGGAAGCGTGCCCACGGTTCGGTTCAATATAATCACTGATAAAGATAATCTTTTCACGCACACTCATATGGGGGCGACCCACCGTGTGATAGCGAATCGCATTCAGTGTGTCTTCATCGTGAATGTGATAGTCTTCAAAAGCGACGTACGCCGCGGTGAATCCGTGATAAAAAGGAGCGGTGTAAGTAGCGATAATGTCCTCGTCTTGATGGTGTTTGAGTTTTTCTAAATGCCACGATAAGGGGCGGTTTTTTGTGATGTCATGCAAGAGCGCCGCTTGTTTACAAGCCTCAAGGTCTTCACCGTAATGTTCTGCGAGTAATAAAGCGGTCTCTAGAACCCCATAAATATGGGTCAAACGATCGGGGTCGTCTTTAAAAATATGGGTGAGTGCTTGGGTGA
>SKKW01000166.1:0-3298 GCA_007123535.1 Candidatus Izemoplasma sp.
AATCAACGCCTTGATCCACATCGTCTTGCGTGAGTGTCAAAAATTTTAACGTTCGGTGGCTGAGTTTGGGGTGTTTGTGCGGTTTAATGAACTGACTGACCCGTTTCACGATTTCGTTGTTTTCATCGACGATGAGGTACGCCACTTGGATGATCTCTTGTACGAAGTGTTTATCAAAGTGATACGGATGCATGCTCATCTCCATATCCAAAAACATCGTCGTGCGCATCTCATTAAGCAATGTTTTGGTGTCTTCAACAATACTTTTTTGACTGAAGATAAGACGATCTTTTCGGTTTTGACCGATGATTTTGTGGATGTGCAAAATCTTATACTTAGGATGTTTTTGTTTACGCGGTGTCACCGTGACTAACATGCGATGTCCGATTTGTAAGTGCAGGATGTGACGTTGATACATCCCGCGTTCTAAATATAGTTTCACCACCCGGCCATGGGTACCTAAGGTGAGGATGCGCTGTTTTTCATCCAGCGCTTTGATGCGTCCATAGAGTTTCATGAGGGCTCCTTTGGGTTCAAGGTTGCTTTAATGTGTTCAATCGTTTTTTGCGGAATGCCAAGCTTTTTAAGGGCGTCGTCGCTGGCAGCCGCAATGTGATCAATGGTTTTAAACGTTTCTAACAGTTTCTTTTTCGTCACGTCACCGACGCCTTCAATGGTGTCTAAAATGCTTTCAAAGACGGCTTTCCCTCTTAAGTGTTGATGGAAGGTGATGGTGAAGCGGTGCACTTCTTCTTGAAGTTTTCCTAAGAGACGAAAGACATGCGTATTTTTCTTAAGCTCATAGGTGGTGCCATCGGCATCGATTAAATAAGAGGTTTTATGATCGGCGCTTTTTGCTAAACCGACCAGTGGAATGTTTAAATGAAGGTCTTTGAGCACTTTTTTGGTGACATTAATTTGATGAATGCCTCCATCCACCACAATCAAATCAGGCGGGGTAAGTTGATCCATTAAGACACGACGGTAACGCCGGTAGATGACTTCTTCCATCATCTCGGTATCGCCGCGTTGACGGTCGGATTCAGCGAGTTTATATTTGCGGTAGTTTTGACGTTCAGGAGCGCCGTTCACAAAGACGACCATCCCAGAAACCGGGTATTCCCCTTTGATGTGTGAGTTATCAAACGCTTCAATCCGGTAAGGCGTTGGAATCCCTAACATATCCGCCAGTTCATCGAGCGCGCCAAAGGTTTGATCGTGGGAGGCTTTTAGTTGTTTGTCTTGACTGTCTAACGCTTCATGCGCGTTCATCAAGGCCACATCCATCATTTGTTTTTTGATGCCGCGCTGTGGGGTTTTCACGGGCACATTCAAGATGGCTTCAAGCGGCGCTTGAAGTGTTGCTTCTGAAATAAAGATTTCTTTTGGCTTCGGATAAAAGTCATAGAACTGTAAGATCGCGCTGAGCGCTTCATCCCAGGCATCAATGTAATAAGGGGCGATTTTTTTATCGGTGGCCGCAATTTTACCAGCACGCACAAAGAAAAATTCAATCACGACAGAATCGTCGTTGTGGGCGATGGCTAAAATGTCACGGTCGATGGTGTCATTGAGCTGCATGGCTTGACGTTGTGTCGTGAGTTCGATCGCCGCAATCGCGTCTTTATATTCTTGGGCACGTTCAAACGCTAGATTCTCACTCGCATCGTGCATTTTTTGTTTTAAGGTTTCCACCACGCCTTTAACATCGCCTTTTAAAAAGCGGGCGATTTCTGCGGTGATGGTTTGGTAAGTTTCAGGTTCTACTTTTTTGATGCATGGCGCCATGCATTGGCCAATGTGATAATAAAGACAGGGCTCTTTTGGCAACGTTTGACATTTTCTTAAAGGATACAATTGATTGAGTATCTTTAGCGTTTCTCTCGCCGCCTTGGCGTTAGGATAGGGGCCAAAGAGGTTTTTATTGTTGCGATTAACACGTCTGGTGACTTGGAGTTTTGGGTGTTTTTCTTTGGTAATTTCAATGTAAGGATACGATTTATCATCGCGCAGTAAGATGTTAAAACGGGGTTGGTATTTCTTAATCAAATCAAGCTCTAAAATCAGCGCTTCGATTTCGGTGTTGGTGACAATGTATTCAAAGCGATCAATCAGCGTTAACATCTTCGTCGTTTTATGATCATGGCTGCCGGTAAAATAGCTGGTCAGACGGGCTTTAAGGTTTTTTGCTTTACCCACGTAAATAATGACGCCATTGGCGTCGAGCATTTGATACGATCCTGGCTTTTGTGGGACCAGCTTAAGCGCGTCTTTTAATGCCATAAAACCCCTGCTTTCTTTCGCTATTATAGCACATTCAAAGAGACTTTAGACAACAAATGAAGCCTGGCGATTGTGAGAAGATTACCTGACCTTGAAAACGACTTTCACCAACGCTCTCTAGACTATAATTGAAAACGCTCTCATCTTTCGTTATAATGAGCGTATAAACGGTTATGTTTCCTTTAGGAGGTGACCATGAAACGATTCATTGGGTTATTTTTGTTGCTTTTTGCAATTGGCTGTGAGCCAAGCACAGGCCGCATCGAAATGGCCTCAGATCAACATCAGTTTTACCTAGAATCTTTTGAACCAGAGATGATTACAATGCGCTATATGGCTTCTGATGGCCAATCATCAACGTTTCCTTTAACTGAGGCGATGGTAGTCAGTCCAGTCCCAAATCAACCAGGTGTCCATACCCTCGTCATCGAGTACCGTGAGGCACGCACAGAAATTTGGGTAGAGTTAAGCCATCGACCGGATTTGACCTGTCGCATACGTTATGTTGCGTATGATCAAGACTTTCATCGACAGCTGATGATTTTGGATCAACAAACATTCACCCAAAACAATGAGGCTATGATGTGTGTGTTAGACACATACATTGACGTCGAAGACATGTCTGTGGATGGGCATGCTTTTATCAAATTTGACATGCCTTTAGGCACCACCTTTGAACACTCTGACTGGTTTGAAATCCCCGTCATCTTCGAGCTTGAACGGTATGAGATTCTCTTTTATGATCATCAAGGGGATTTAATCGAGTCCTATGAGGCTTTTTATGGGGAAGACTTAAGAGATTATACGTATGATTTCCCAGAGTATTTTCGTTTTGTTGAATGGGATCAATCCCTCTTTTACATCACCCAATCCTTAGAGGTTCATCCGGTGGGAACCCTTCGTAGTTATGTGGTGATCTTTTTAGATCATGAAGGGCGTTCTTTAATGACCCAGCACATCACCCATGGTGAAGGCATTTCGATTGAACCTTTAGTTCCTTTGCGAGAAGGGTATG
>SKKW01000068.1:0-3298 GCA_007123535.1 Candidatus Izemoplasma sp.
CGTCAGTATTGGAAAAAAAGTGACGCTTCAGCTTAACGATAAACCCGCCATCGATTATACGCTCGTAGGCTCGCTCGAAGCGAATCCTTTCGAACAAAAAATCTCAAATGAATCACCCATCGGAAAAGCAATTATTGGGCTCAAGGAAAACGATGAAAAAGAAGTGAAGACCGAAGCCAATAAAGTGGTGAAAGTTAAAGTCATCAAAGTTCACTAAAAAAAGAATGGCGACCATTCTTTTTTTAGAATAAGGAGGGTCTTTATGCGCATAGGACTCATCTTTGCGATGGACATCGAAAAACAAGCTTTTTTACAGCAATTTAAACACCATACCGTAAAACCACTCGATGCGTTCGAGGGTTTTTTGATTGAACCTAAAGGCCATCAACTGATGGGTGTGTTGTGTGGCGTTGGTAAAGTTCAAGCGGCGTATACGACGACGCGTTTGTTAGAACGTTACGACCTTGACCTCATCATTAATGTCGGCGTTGCGGGTGGTTTAGCTTTGCAGCCGCAAAGCATTTTAGTCGCCGATGAGGTGGTCTATCATGACGTGGACTTATCCGCGTTTAACTATGAACACGGGGCGTTACCACAACAAACCACCCCTTTTAAGGCGGACACACAGCTCTTAGAACGTGTCCGTACGCTTGATGCTACAGGCCCTTTTGATGTGCACATCGGCATGCTTGCCTCAGGGGATCAGTTTGTCACACAAAAAGAGACCTTAAAAGGTATTTTGAGTCGGTTTCCTCAAGTGGAAGCCGTTGATATGGAAGCGGCTGCGATTGCGCATGTGGCGACACTTAAAAAGACACCCTTTTTCATCGTGCGTGCCATCAGCGACACCTTAGGCAGTGAAGCGCAAACGCATGACTTTAAAACGTTTGTGGAAAAGGCGTCCATTCAAGCGGCCAAACTCGTGGTGAAAGTGGTGGGCCTCGATGCAGATTAAACTTGATTTAGAGGGCGTGCTCTACCGTTTTGATGTTAGTTTAAGAGCGAAACAAAAACGCATTATCATCAAACCCTTCGGTCATCATCACTACCGGGTGACGGCCCCAAAATACACCCCTAAACATGTTATTAAAGCGATGTTAGAACAAGATTTAACATGGAAAGATACGCTGCCAAAGATGTGGAGTTATGAGGAGTATTTGATGTGGTCAAACACCATTGATGTGCTCGGTGAACCTCATCGTGTGGAGTGGCTCGAGTCCAACCAAAACGAGGTACGCTTACGTGCGGGCGTGATCACGGTGATGATGAAAAAAAACGACCCCATCAAAAAAGCGCAACTGCTTAAACACTACATGACACGCTTACTTACCAAAGAGGTGCAGTGGCTGATCGAAGCTTACACAAGAAAGCAACAAGAAATCAACTTAGATGCGACCAAGCTTCAATTTAAGCCCTACCGTACACGCTTTGGTTCATGCCATACAAAAGACCGTGTGTTAAGCTTTAATTTGGTGTTGGCGCATTACCCCATGGATTATTTGGAATACGTATTTGTTCATGAAATGGTGCATTTAAAAGAAGCGCATCACGGAAAAGCTTTTTATGAGGTACTTGCGCGTTTGTTGCCTGATCACGCCACACTTAAAGCGGCGCTTAACCAACACCATGAAGCTTTTTTCAAACGTTCGGAGGTGGACGCATGATTCATTGGTTTATTCAAGCAAAAAGTGTCCTACCCCATGCCGTCTACAAGACAGTTTATGACATTGATTACAAGGCGTATAAACCACATTATGAGGCGGTGTTATTTGATTTAGATAATACGCTTTTACCTTATGACAATAGTGACGTAACCGAGGCGATTCAAACCCTCTTTAGCACACTCAAAACGTTAGGTTATCAGGTGATGATTGTTTCAAACAGTACCAGTTCAAGGGTGAAAGCCACCGCTGAAATACTGGATGTGCCGTGGCTTAAAAGTGCTAAAAAACCGCTCAAACACGGGTTTAAAAAAGCTTTAAAAACGCTTCAAGCAGAAGCTGAAACCACGCTTTTTATTGGGGATCAGTTAATGACCGATGTGTGGGGGGCGAACCGTGTGGGTATGACCCCTATTCTAGTCCGTGCGATCAAGCGTAAATCAGAACGATGGTACACGCGTTTTAACCGTTATTTAGAACGTAAAATGCTCGTTAAATTGGCGCGTATTGCGCCTGAGAAAGCAAAGGAGATTAAAGCCTTATGAGTGAGGAAACACTCTACTGTATCGGCTGTGGTGGCCCGCTTCAAAATACCCATCCTGAAGAAGCCTTTTACACACCTAAAGCACTCGATGCTAAAGAAAACTTATTATGTCAGCGGTGTTTCCGGATGCGTCATTATGGCATTCATGCGCCGTCGTTTTTTGATGAACAAGCGATGCGTAAAACGCTTGATGACGTTGCCGCAAGCCCTGGTGCACTGGTGTGGGTGATGGACGCGTTTGATTTTGAAGGGACGATGCCTGGGTCACTCATTAAACTCTCACAAAGCAAACCGACCTTGATCGTGCTCAATAAACGCGATCTTTTACCTAAAGTGCTCAACGACCAAAAGCTGTTATTTCATTTAAAAAAACGATTCAAAGATTATGGCGTACACTATCAAGACATCGTCTTTGTATCTGCTAAAAAGCGTCAAAACATTGACGCCTTACTCGATCGTTTAGAAACGTTTGAACCCACCCGAGATCTTTATTTAATGGGCGCGACCAATGTGGGTAAATCAAGTTTACTCAATGCTATGTTGAGAGCAACGGGGGTGCCTCAAGATGTCGTTACGACATCCAAACAAGAAGCCACCACGCAGTCGCTCATTCCCATTCCTTTCGACGAGCGGACACTTTATGATACTCCTGGGTTGTTACTTGACCATAGCATTCAACGCTTTTTAGCCGCGAACGAAGCCTATGTGCTCATGAGTGAACGAGAAATTAAAGGCCGAGTGTATCAACTGAATCCCGAACAAACCTTATTTTTTGGGGGCTTAATTCAACTCGATTACCTCACCGGTGACAAAGCGTCCATCGTGGTCTATTTGCCCCAAAGTCTGAACATCCACCGCCGTAAACTAGAAGGCAGTGACGCTTTCTTCAAACAACATCTTGGGGCGTTGTTGACACCCCCTTCGGGCGCAAAACTGACCTATGATCATACGCGCTTGACACTCAATCCAAGTATCAAACAAGACCTCGTCTTACCGGGCTTAGGCTTCGTGACGCTTAAAGGGGTAAAAACGATTCAAGTGCGTCACCCTAAATCGATGCGTGTGTTTGTGAAAGAAGCGATGATTTAATGAC
>SKKW01000050.1:0-3290 GCA_007123535.1 Candidatus Izemoplasma sp.
ATGTTCGCCTTCTTTGAGACGTTTTTGAATTTTTTCACGATCAAAGTCTAGAATTTTTCCTAAACTATGTTCAGGATAAAAATTAAACACCGGGATGCCTTTCACTTTTTTCTTACGACGAAGGTTGACTTTAAATAGATCAATCACAATGATATGGGTGCAACCCGCATCTACCAGTGGTTTGAGCGGCGTGTTCGCATAAACGCCCCCATCAACGTAGGTTTGCGTGTTGTGATAGACAGGTTTAAAAAAAATGGGAATCGCGGTCGAAGCCAATAAATGTTGCCTAATTTCTTCTTTAGGCAAGCCTTTCAGGTTGGGGTACTCAATGGGGAGTTCCCCTTTCATAAATTGCTTAAAATTATGTTGCAAAGCTTGCCAAAGAGTGACGTCTTCATCGCCCATGCAGGTGGTCGCAACAAAGACATCATGGGCTTTAAGATCAATGATTTCGAGCGCGTCATCAATCATTTGTTCAAGTTCTTCTGTGGGATAAAGACCGACTTTGATGCCATGATAATCATGACTTTTAAGTCGCTCCATCAGTTCTTTTGGCGTCATGTTAAAAAGATCTTTGTCCATGGATAGCCATACGTCTTCAGCGTAATCTAATCGGTCACTCGCTGTCATGACTGCATTTAATGCGCCGACACTGGCCCCCGCGTAGACACTGACCATATCCAAAATCCCTTGTGCTTTGAGTGCTTTTAAGACACTCAATTGAAAGGCCCCCTTCGCCCCACCGCCTGAGAGTGCAAGCCCTACTTTAAACGGTTTTTCACTCATACGTGTAACTGCTCCTCCCCTTGATAGACGGCGTCAATAAAGGCGCCACCTAAGCAGACTTCCCCTTGATAAAAGACCACTGCTTGGCCGGGTGTGACCGCTCGGACTTTATCTATAAATGTAATCTTAATGCCGCTTTCAGTTGGTTCAACATGAACTTTAACATCTTTTTGACGATGACGAAACTTCGCGGTGCATGTTTGATGAATAAACGTCTGCGTTGGCTCAATGACATTCATCTCACTCGCATAAGCATGCGTCCCATAAAGTTTAGGATGATGATAGCCTTGACCTACTTTTAAGACGTTACGTTCTAAATCTTTCCCCAACACAAACCATGGGTCTGTGC
This sequence comes from Candidatus Izemoplasma sp., assembly GCA_007123535.1. Taxonomy (GTDB): domain Bacteria; phylum Bacillota_I; class Bacilli_A; order Izemoplasmatales; family Izemoplasmataceae; genus CSBR16-87. Next base: position 1,136 of record SKKW01000050.1, read on the forward strand.
CGTGCTCTGCGGAGCCACCAATGCCTAACCCTTTGCGCTGACCAATGGTGTAATGCATTAAGCCGGTGTGCTGACCCATGTCTTCACCTTCTAAGGTTTCCATGCGTCCTGGTTTCGCTGGTAAGTAATTATTTAAAAACTGATTAAAATCACGTTCGCCAATAAAGCAGATGCCTGTGGAGTCTTTCTTTTTTGCTGTCGGTAACCCTGCGTCTATAGCAAGCGTACGCACCTCTGCTTTGGTGTATTCCCCGACAGGGAATAAGACATGATTTAATTGTTCACTTGAGAGTTGTGATAGAAAGTAGGTTTGATCTTTATTGTCATCAATCCCTCGTAATAAACGTCGCGGGAACGTAGTTGATAAACGGGCGTAATGGCCCATCGCAATGTAATCAGGATCAAACGTCTTTGCATGTTTAAAAAAGGCATCAAATTTAATGAACTTGTTACACAAAATATCCGGATTCGGTGTCCGTCCTTTTTTGTACTCTTCTAAAAAGTAGGAAAAGACGTGATTCCAGTATTCTTCAATGAAATCGACACGCTCAAGAGGAATGCCTAAATGATCACAAACGGCTTTGGCATCTTGATAATCTTGTTCTTGACTGCATAAGGGCTGCTCAATTTCAGGATTACCCAAGACGTCTTTGTTAAGGGTGGAATCCCAGTTACGCATAAATAGACCCATCACCTCATAGCCTTGTTTTAATAAGACATACGCGGCAACAGAGGAATCTACGCCCCCACTCATACCGACGATGACGCGTTTTTTCTGACTCATTCGTGCCACGACCCCTTAGCCACATCACTTGGCATCCGATGGTCACTTCGCGGGGATAAAGAAACATCTAAAATCTTCGGGGCGTCGGGCGACGCTTGACGTTTAAACTGTTGTGAATAAAACCGTCTAAAGAAGTTTTTCACATACGAGGTTGCCTCAGTCTCGTTAAGCGCGAACGTTTTTTCTAACAACCAAGCCAAGCGAGACTCTGTATCACCATACCGTAAGAAGCGATGCAAAATAAAATCGTTAATATCGTATTTCCCAATCGTTTCTTCCGTAACTTGATTCGCAATGAGTTCAGGCGAAATCGGCGTCATGATGATCGCTTGGGTAAGTTCACGAAGATCTTCTTTAAAGCCATGTTTTGCGTAAGCATCCACCATAAAACGAACTAAGGTTTTTGGAATCCCTTGATTGATCCCATACATGCTCATTTGATCGCCATTGTAGGTTGTGAAGCCAAGGGCCAGTTCACTCATATCACCCGTCCCTAAGACGAGCCCATCGACCATATTAGCTAAATCCATTAAAATCATGGTGCGTTGGCGGGCTTGGGCGTTTTCATAGGTAATGTCTGGCGTGATGCCGTCGTGACCAATCAGTTTAAAGTGATCATTGACAGAGTCTTCGATGTTGATCTCTCGTGCTTCAATGCCCAAAACATCCATTAAACGATCGGCTTGAGATTTGGTTTGCTTGCTGGTGCCAAAAGCGGGCATGGTGACGCCCAGAATGGCTTTTCTCGGTAAGTCAAGTGCATCCACCACACGGCAAGCAACCAATAGGGCTAGCGTTGAATCTAGCCCGCCACTGATGCCTATCACAATGGCTTTAGCACGGATGTGCTTCATGCGTTTAATCAAAGCGTTTTCTTGTAACGCCGCGATCTTATTAAATGCTTCTTTGGTGTCTTTTTTAGGTACGAAAGGTGTTTGATCAAAGGCCGTTTCAAAGACATAATCAGGGCTGTGCTGCGCCTTAAAGTAAACCGTTTGTAACGGATAAGGTGGGGTGATGAGCGTATCTCTAAAAGACGAAAACTGTTTACGAGCAAAGTTAATTTTCGCCAAGTCCAAATCGCCATAAATGATTTCAGAGGTTTGTGAGAAGTTTTCAGTTTCACGTATCAGTTCGCCGTTTTGACAGATCACATTATGGCCACTAAAGACGGTTTCTGAAGTTGATTCATTGACGCCTGCAGAACAATAAACATACGCTCCAGCGTTGCGTCTAGAGTGTTCTAAAATCGTCCGACGCCGGATTTCACGTTTGCCTAAATATTCATTGGAGGCACTTAGATTGACAATGATTTTAGCGCCATTGAGCGCAAGGGTATTCCCTGGGCTAAAGGGCGCCCACATGTCTTCA
>SKKW01000005.1:0-3289 GCA_007123535.1 Candidatus Izemoplasma sp.
CCATCCAAACGGTCGAAGGTACTTACCGCATGATGCCAAATGAATCCGTCGTTTTATACCGCGCGGCACGTAACAGTACGTGGCCTCGTCAAGCATTGAGTGAAAATACTGTCTACTTGTTCAACAACCATGGCACATTAAATACGAGTGATGTCGCAGAACATGCGCGCATTCAAGGCTATAACGTCGTCATTGCGAACGCAAGTGACGCGGTGCGTTACTTTGATGAAGATGCTTTGAGTCAACATACTAACCAACCACTCATGTTATTAAATGGTGAACTCTTTGTGGGTCAAGATGCGATGCTTAGTTATTTAGGTTTTGCGGACACAACAAGTCGTTCATGGATTGTGTTAACCGTCAGTATTATTGCGGGTGTCGCCATCATTGGTGGGGGCGCAAGCTTTATCTTACTTAAGAAAAAAGGATAGCGATAGAAGGTGCCTCGGCACCTTCTTGAACGAGAGGAGACGACTATGAATTTTGCATCTTGGCAACACATCGCGAAGTCGCCGATGGCTTACGCTTATGATAAACAAACCCTACATGTACGCTTTCAAGCTGAAAAGAACACCCTCACGTCTGTGAAAGTGATGGCAGGCGATCCTTTTTATTATGATCGTACAGATGAGGGTTATCAATGGATCCCTTCAGCCCTTAATCAACCGATGACGCTTGAACACACGACCTCAACTCATGATGTCTTTCATGTCTTTTTAAACGCGTCAACAAAACGCTTAAAATACGCCTTCATCATTAATGATCGATACTTATTTGGGGCCCGTGAAATCGTTGACTTAAAGGAACAACCTGAACTTAAAACCAATTTGTTTAACTACTTTAACTTCCCCTACATTTTAGATAAAGATCGTTATCAGGCCCCTTCTTGGGCAAGCAATCAGCTTTGGTACAGTATCTTTCCTGCACGCTTTGCAAAAAGTGATTCACCTTCAATCAAACGCCCTTTAAAAGCATGGGATGATGTTGAAAACATCAGCAACAAAGATGATTTTGGTGGCGATTTACTAGGCATGAAAGAAAAACTCCCCTACATTCAAGAGATGGGGTTCACAGGCCTTTATTTAACACCCATTTTTAGTGCCATTTCTCACCATCAATACGACACACTTGATTATTACTTGGTTGACCCTAAGTTTGGTCGTAACGAAGATTTAATTGCGTTTATTGAAGATGCGCATAGCCGTGGACTCAAAGTCATGCTTGATGCGGTGTTCAATCATTTAGGCGTCTATCATCCTTTCTTTTTAGATGTCTTAGAAAAAGGCAAAGATTCCCCTTATTATGATGGGTTTTACATCATTGATGAAACTAAACCACTTTTGCCATTCTCTGTAGATGATTTAAAAACGTTATCTTACGCTGAAATTAGAGAAGCACTCACACCCGATGGTCTCAATTACCGTACGTTTGCGTTTACCCCGTTCATGCCGAAAATCAATTTAGAAAACCCCTTTATGCGACAGTATTTCTTAGATGTTGCGAGACATTACGTTCAAACGTATAAGATTGATGGTTGGCGTTTAGATGTATCAAATGAAGTGTCTCACGATTTTTGGCGGGCATTCCGTCAGACTGTTAAAGAAGCCAATCCAGAGGCCTATATTGTTGGTGAAAACTGGGACGAATCGAACCCTTGGTTACAAGGCGACCAGTATGATGCGGTGATGAACTATGGGGCACTTTTCCCCCTATGGCAAACGTTTGCGAACGTTGAAGGGATGCCTAAATATTCGAAAACACAGTTTATTGAAAGCATCGGTAAACATTTAACTACTTACACACATCCAGTGCTTAAGCATCAGTACAATCTTCTGGATTCACATGACACCTCACGCTTTTTAACTTTGTGTGAAGGGAATAAAGATAAGTTCAAACAAGGCTACCTCATGCTTTACTTAATTCCTGGGTCCCCAAGTGTCTTTTACGGCGATGAGATTGGCATGATCGGCGGCCATGACCCTGACAACCGCAGACCCATGATTTGGCACCCAGAGCAACAAAATCAAGACCTTCAAACGTTTTTTAAATGGCTCAATCACACACGTCTTAAAGATACACGTTTTAGACAAGTTGAGATGACATTCCCAAAGACAAAAGACGAAACGTTGCTCATCGTTCAAAAAGGCACCCTTACGGCTTTGTTTAATCTAAGCGATGAGCCCATCAAACTCCCTAACTTTGATGACCCTATGCTAGACATCTTCCAGCAAAAACCTTTAACTTCAAACACCCTCAAGCCTCGCGGCTTTCTCTTACTTGAACCATCCTCTCTTTAAAAAAAGCCTGTCAACGGAAGCGTTGACAGGCTTTTTACTTACATGATTATCCTTTGTTTGCACCAGCGGTGATGCCTTCAATTAAGAAACGTTGGAAGGCGACATAAAGAATGGTAATCGGTACCGCCACAAGCAACGCCGAAGCGGCAAAAGCAGGATAGTTAATGTTCGTTTGATCGTTAATAAAGCTAAAGATGCCTACAGCAAGCGTCCATTTTTCATTGGATTCAATGACAAAGGACGGCAAGATGTAGTCCATCCATGGGGCCATAAACTGCGTGACCGCCACGAAAGAAATGATTGGCACAGACAGTGGGAGAATGATTTTAAAGAATATTTGCAGTTTGTTCGCACCGTCAATTTTCGCACTTTCATCGAGCTCTTTAGGAATCCCTTGTAAGTAGCCTTTAATCAGCCACACGTTAAAAGGGATGGCCCCGGAGGTATAAATAATGACCAGGGCTAAAGGTTGATCGAGTAAACCAAAGGTTTGGAAAAGTGTGAAAATGGCAATGAGGCCTAAGAAACTTGGAAACATTTGCAACACTAAAATCGCAAGCAACCCAACACGTTTTCCTTTAAACTCATAACGGGCAAACACATAAGAGGTTCCGGTAATAAATAGCACCGCAAAGATCATCGTGAGAAAGGCAATCTGCAAGGTGTTCCAATACCAACTGACAAAGTTTGTGGTGCGCGTTTGCGCCCCAAATTGACCCTCACCGGTTAACAGGAAGCGGAAATTATCCAGCGTCGGGTTTTCGGGCCAAATCGTCGTTGGAATCCCTGAAAAGGGGTTTAAGCTCGTTCCAATGACGTAGGCAATGGGAATGAAAACAATCACCGCCAACAAGACCAACTCAGTATAAATGAGCGCTGTACCAAGAATGTTTTTCACTTTCAAAACGCTTTTATACGCTTGCTCATTACCTTGTCTTGCGGGGGGAATCACTTTTGCGTAGTAATAAATGCCATAGATGGGAATAAGACCA
>SKKW01000147.1:0-3271 GCA_007123535.1 Candidatus Izemoplasma sp.
GTCATGAGCTTAACCCCCAGCACACCTGGGACATGACGAATCTATTTAAAAGCGAAACACTTTACCAACAAGTGTTTGATACAGCTGAACAAGACGTGCATTTGTTTTGCACTCGATTTGAAGGAAAACTCCAAACAGAACAACACATCAATGACGCGCTTGAACTGTTTCAAGACATCCAAGGAAGATTAACAAGAATTGGCACGTATGCGTCGCTTCAATCGAGCACGGATTCGATTTCTGAAGAGAACCAGATGCGTCAAGGCAAAGCGATGCTTAGACTCCAAAGCATCGCCAAAAAGATGGCTTTTTTTACCAGTGCTTTAAAACAAATTGATGATGCCATCTTACTTAAAGCCGCAGAGTTACATCCCGATCATGGCTATTATCTTAACGATGTGATCAAAGATAAGAAACACGCACTCTCACCTGAAGTGGAAGAAACCTTAGTCGCCTTATCCCCCACCTTAAATGCGCCTTACATCAACTATAACCGCTTTAAACTCGCGGATATGCGCTTTGATGATTTTGAGGTTAATGGGGTGAGTTATCCGAACTCCTTTACGCTCTTTGAAAACGAGTATCAACATGACCCCAACACCGACGTGAGAAGAGCCGCCTATGAGACATTCTATCAAAAACTGGCAACCTATCAACATGGGTTTGCGAGTAACTATCACGCGCACTTACAAAAAGAAAAAGTCCTCTCTGAACTGAGAGGCTATGACAGTGTCTATGAGTACTTGCTCGATAATCAAAAGGTACCTAAAGCGTTCATGGACCGTCAAATCGATGGCATCATGACCCATTTAGCGCCGGCGATGCGAAAGTATGTGACGCTGCTTAAAGAGATTCATGGACTAGATAAGTTAACGTATGCTGATTTACAAATTCCAGTCGATCCTACATTTGAACCTGAGGTGACCATTGAAGCTTCAAAAGAATGGCTTATCGATGGCTTAGCCATTTTAGGCGAAGAGTATCAAACGCTGGTGCATCGAGCCTTTGATGAGCGATGGATTGATTTCCCTCAAAATCAGGGCAAATCCACCGGTGGGTTTTGTTCAAGCCCTTACGGTGCCTCCTCTTATATTTTAATCAACTGGAACGGTCACATGGATGAAGTGATGGTGTTAGCGCACGAAATCGGTCATGCGGGCCACTTCCAGTATGCTAATAAACACCAGAATATTCTCAATACGCGTCCTTCGATGTATTTCATCGAAGCCCCTTCGACGACCAATGAACTTTTGATGGCGAATTACTTAGTTAAACACGCGAAATCAAGTAGAGAAAAACGTTGGATCCAATCGGTGACGATTTCAAGAACTTATTACCACAACTTTGTGACCCATTTACTTGAAGCCGCCTTTCAGCGTAAAGTGTACGATCGTATCGATCAAAAACAACCGTTATCCGCCAACATTCTTAACAACCTCAAATTAGGTGTCTTAAAGAAATTCTGGGGCGATACCGTAGAGATTCCTGATTGGGCAGGCCTCACTTGGATGCGTCAACCACACTATTTCATGGGCCTTTACCCATACACCTATTCTGCAGGCTTAACGCTTGGAACAAAAGTGTCTAAAATGATTGAAAACGGTGAAGTTAGTCCCTCCGCATGGATTGATGTGCTCAAAGCGGGCGGCACCAAAACCCCACTAGAACTGGCGCAAATGGTCGGGGTTGACTTAACCACCGATGCGGTTTTAAAAGAAGTTATTGATGAGATTTCAGACATCATCGATGACATCATCAAACATACATAAATCCTTTGTCAAACAAACAAAAAAGTGCCTTCATTGAGATGAGGCACTTTTAATTTGGCGCCTTATCTTGTCGTTCAAGACTAAGCGTTTTGAGTCAAAAAATACATACAAAACCAAGCGTCATCGCACTTAGAGTGCTTATAAAACTTGAGGGTGAAGTCATAAAAGCTTGATTAAAGGTTGAAATAGACTTAAAATTTATAATATAAAAAGCTTAAATTACTATCCATTGATGGGGTGAGGAGGGCAAGGCTATGATGTTTGATCGTACCCACACGCTGTATATTTTTGGGTCGTTATTTGTGACGCTACTTTTGTTGTATGGGGCGCATCGTGCGTTTAAGAGGGAACACACGAAACTGAAGTTCTTAAGGTTCTTTGCGTTGAGCACAGTCATATTGCACATTAGTCCGATGTGGCTCACCTACTTAGAAAGTTCAAACAACTATGGGTTTGTCTATGATAACGTCTTGTTCCCCATTCATTTTTGTAATCTCGCGATGTATTGCTTGTTAGTGGCGGCGTATTTAAAACCCAAGACCATGGTCCACCAAACGTTCATGTCGTTCACTGCATGGGCGGGCATCTTTGGCGGTTTAATTTCCCTCTTTTATCCTGTTTATTACTTGGGACAACCAAGCATCTTCGAATGGATGGTGCTTAAAAGTATGTTGAGTCATAGCACCCTTTTAATCGGTTCTTTATATCTTATCCTAGGTGGTTTTGTAGAAATTAATCGTTGGAACTTAAGAGATTTTAGTATCGGTCTTATCGGTGTCTTGTTTGTGGGGTTATTTAACAATGCCTTACTGGGCTATTATGGTAAGAACATCAATTCCATGTTTTTAAAAGAACCTCCGATTCAAGGCGTCTTCTGGTTAAACTTTTTGACGATGCCATTGATGGTGTTAATCATTATGTTTGTGGTCATTGTGATCAAAGAAAAACGAATGGCGACAACCACAGAAGCGGTGGTCACATAACAAATAGTACCTTTATAACTAAAAAAGTGGATGGCTTAAGCATCCGCTTTTTTGATGTATGATTACCATTTTTCACTGCCTTCAGCATTGCCTAGGACAGTAAATAACAAATACAGGAAAATTAAGCCTAAGGCGCCTAAAAAGTTAAGATTCCACAATGTCAATAAAATAATTGGAATAAAGATGGTCGCAAGAATGACGTTATAAACTAAGTTCACACACATGCCTCCAGCGCAGGCTTACCATGAGCCATTATGATTTATTAGTACAGTATGGTAGAATATAAACCGTGTTTGTTAACTTTTGTTAATTAAGTGAGGTTTTACTTTGAAACGATATCTTCTGACACTGCTTATATGTTTTATCATTCTTGTGAGCTTCACGTGGCTCGATGTGCCCATCTCTATCTTACTGTATCAAGAAGAGAGTGCTTTTTCAAATTTTATTCATCAGTATGGTCATGTGCCTTCTTATTTTGTATTTTTTTTAGCACTCTTGATACTGCTTAAATATGTCATA
>SKKW01000128.1:0-3234 GCA_007123535.1 Candidatus Izemoplasma sp.
AACTTTGGCTTTAGGCCGTCTAAGATGCGGCGCAGATTGAGTCGTTATTTGCATGGGATCACCGTAACATAGCCTTTCCTTTACGAATGTAGTCTGTCACGTGAATTTTCGACGTACAGACGTAGGCGCACAAGCCACACTCAATACATTTGTTCGTTTGAAATTGTTCGAGCGCTTCTTTGTCGCCACGCTTCACTGCGTTCATGATTTGCACGGGTTGGATGTCGACAGGGCAGTTATAAATACATGCCCCACAGCGAACGCAAGGTTCTTCAATGGTGTTAATGGCTTTAAACGCCAAGACACTGGTGGTGGTCGGTGTCACGATGTAATCTTCATGTGGCATTGAGCTGCCCATCATCGGACCACCACTGATGAGGTTGATGTTTGTCGCGTCTTCCACAAACCCATCACACAGTTCAATCAAGTCTTTCGCGCTGGTCCCAACACGCACCATGATGTTTTGTGGGAAGTTAAGCGCGTCACCGTTGACGGTCACATACCGTTTTAAAATCGGTTTATTAAATTTAATGGCTTCATAAATACTGTTGGCTGTTGAAACGTTGATGCCGAGTAAGCCAAACGTCATCGGTAAGGTGCCTGGTGGGATTTTGACCCCTAAGGCGTTTTCAAACATGTCGTTCTCCCAGCCTTGTGGGTAGTAATCCGGTAACGCCGCCACCGAAAGCTCGACGTCTTGATATTTTAAGATTTCTTCTTTAAGAATTTTGATTAAGGTCTTTTTGGTTTTTTTGACCGCTAAGACGCCTTTATTGGCGCCAACCGCACGCATCGTATAAAGCAAGCCTTTGACAATTTCCGAAGGGTTGTCTCTAATGATGCGGTAATCACTGCTTAAATAGGGCTCACATTCGACGGCGTTGACCACGACCGTATGAATGGTTTCTTTGGTGCCAAGTTTGATGTAGGTAGGAAACGCACTGCCTCCTAAGCCGACGATCATGTTGTCTTTGATGATCTCAATGAGTTCTTCTTTGCTTAAAGCATCGATGATGTCATCGCTGCGCTCTTTAAGCAAGGGATCTGGGGTATCTTTGAAATCATTGTGAATCGTGATGAACTCCGCTTCAAAGCCGGTGCCATCCCATTTGGTGACTTGTTTTCCGACGGTGCCACTCACCGTCGAAATGATCGGTTGCGTGAAGAACCCACAATCACGCTGGCCTAGACGTTGGCCAAGTTTGACTTGATCGCCTTCTTTCACCTTTAACTCAAAGCTCTTACAGCGGTTATTGGTAAGCGAGATAAAGACCTCTTTAGGGTCAATGTATTGCTCGGTCGGTAACGCGTAATCCAACTCGCGGTAATTGCTGATTTTTTTTACTTTTGCAATCATTCCGTTAAATCCTTTCTCGAGGCAATAACCTCATCAATTTCCCGTTGTAATTGCTTGCGAAGTGTCGCAAGCAGGACGTAGGTTTCTTCTTTGGTTTGAGCCCCTCGATGCATGAGGTAGACTTTCAGTTTTGGTTCTGTACCACTCGGTCTCAAGACAAACCAGAAATCACGGAAGATAAACTTTAAGACATTTTCTTCAGGATAATGAAGCGCTTCTTCTTTGCCGTTATGATCGGTACGAGTCAACGTGAGATAGTCTTCTTTGATGAGGCAGCTTTGGTTTAAATACGCTTCAGGCCATACCTTACGGAAATGGGACATGATGGCTTGAATGTGTGCTTCGCCTACTTGACCTTCGAGTTCAATGTTCATTAAGTGATCGGCGTAATGCCCATGGCGCTCATAAAGCGTTTCTAAGACATCCACTAACGTTTTGTTTTCGCTTAAGGCTTCTTCGGCCATATAAGCACACACCAATAACGCTTGAATCGCGTCTTTATCGCGTACGATGTCATGAAGGACGTAGCCATAACTTTCTTCATAGCCCATCACAAACGACGACGCTTCTTTTTCAATGGCGGCCATTTGTTCGCCAATGTATTTAAAACCTGTGAGTGTCCGGCGGACCTCAAAGCCATAAGAGGCCGCAATGGCAGGCCCAAAATCACTGGTCACAATCGTGGTGTAGACGATGCCATGTTTCGGCGTGGTGCCTTCTTTTTGATGTTTGCGGGCGAGATAATCAATCAACAACGCGCCCGTTTGATTACCGTTTAAATAGACATATTGATCGTGATGACGCACCGCAATGCCTAAACGATCGGCGTCTGGATCGGTTGCAATCAGCAAGTCTGCTTTGGTCTCATGACCAAGCGATTCCGCCAGCTCAAAGGCACTTTGATTTTCTGGATTCGGTGACTTGACGGTTTTAAAATCAGGGTCTGTGACCATTTGACTTTCGACGACACTGACCGTAAAGCCCGCTTCACTGAGTGCTCTTAACCCGACTTCACGGGCGGTGCCGTGGAGCGGTGTGAAGACGACTTTAAGTTTCTTTTTACTGTCATCACTTGGTTTTAGAGGTGCTAAAGCTTCTAAGTAAGCTTGATCCACTGCACGACCAATGATGTCGACGAGGCCTCTCGCATCTGCCTCTTCATAAGGCAGACTGTTGAGACTAAAGAGATTGTCAATGGCTTGCACTTCTTCAATCACTTGATTGGCAAGCGCAGGCACGAGTTGACAGCCTTCACGATCATACATTTTTAAGCCGTTGTATTTGGGCGGGTTATGACTCGCCGTGATCATGATGCCCCCACCAGCCTTGAGTTCTCTCACCGCAAACGATAAGAGCGGTGTGGGACGCAAAGAATCAAAGAGGTAACTTTTGATGCCATGGGCGGCTAACACGCCCACACAGGTGTGTGCAAACAACACATTGTTATGGCGATTGTCATACGCGATGACAATGCCTTCAGTTTTGATGTTTGGGTTGGTCTTGAGTAAATATCGACTAAACCCTACCAACGCTTTGCGAACCGTATAAATGTTTAAGCGATTGGTGCCCACACCAATCACCCCACGGATGCCTCCGGTACCAAACGAGACGTCCTTGTAAAAAGCGTCGCTGAGTTCAGCGTCGCTCAGAGACAGGAGTTCGTTTTTGAGGGTCGCATCAAGCATCGGTTCATTTAACCAACGTTGAATTTTTTCTTGCATAGGCATCTTCCTCTCAAAATTTAACCTAGTTGTATTATAACTTAGTGGGTTGAATAACACAACCTCATTTCAAGCCGAAAAATACACAGCTAAGGCTTAAACCATGAAAAAAAGCCGAAAGATAAAGGCTTTCGGCTTTATAGAAAAATTCTAATT
>SKKW01000077.1:0-3229 GCA_007123535.1 Candidatus Izemoplasma sp.
AAGTATTAGAGTTGATTGACCGATTTAAAGAAGACGCTTAAGGCGTCTTTTTTTAGACTCAGTTAATTGGTTTCTTTTAAAATGATGCCTTGTATTATCTCAAATGTCATCCTACAAATCATTCTAATAACAACCAATCAAACGTCCCTGTCTCAATCTCTTCAAGCATCGCTAAAATCGGTCCCGCCCCCACCACACGGTACGTAATCACACCTTCTCGCACAAAGAACACCTGAGGTTGTGTTCGAAACGCCGCAGGGCGGTTGCCTTGGGCGGTGCGTTCATTAATCACTTTTAACGCAATGCCTTCCGTGTTGTGCTGGCCAAACGCAAACAACGTTTCATTGATCACCACACACCCAGGACAATCGTTGCCAAAAAAATCACGGTTATAATGATAGACCAGCGTGTGGCCTTCTTTAAACCCGGTAACTAAAAGATCATCCCAATGTTCTATCCAAGGAAAATCATCGTAGCCATAGTCCCCAAACTGACTGGGCCCACAGGCACTTAAGACCATCAACATGAACCCTAAGGTGCTTAATAACCATCCTTTACGCACCTTCAATCACCACCATCGCAACGACGTGCGTCTCATCGTGGGAAAGAGAGACGTGAATGGTGTCTTGTGGCTCATATGGTGTGATCAGATAAGGCGCGCCTTGGGCATCGTTTAAGACCGACACCTCATTAAAATTAAGCGGCGTCTCAAACCGTTTGACGGCCTTGGTGTAGGCTTCTTTCACCGCAAACCGACCCGCTAAATACACCATTCGTCGGCGTTTGGTATTAAAGCCCTCATAGACACGCCGTTCTTCAGGCGATAAGACGCGGTTTAAAAACACCTCGTAAAGGCGTGTTTCAAATCGTGTGATTGCCACAAGATCAACGCCGATGCCTTTGATCATGATACCCCTCCATCGCTTTTTCAGCCAGCACATCGAGTTGACGAAACCGGTGATTTAACCCCGATTTTGAGATCGCTTTAGGAAAATGTTCCACCGATTTATCCGCCAGTTCATTGAGTGACGCTTCAGGATACGTTTTTCGTAACATCATCGCTTGTTTGATGCCGTCACTCAACTCTTCTTGCGACAACAAGTTTTCAACAATCGCAATGTTTTTAAGCTGTTTATCGGCGGCTTCTAAGGTTTTATTTTGATTGGCGAGTTCCATGTTGAGCACCCGTGTGATGGAGTTATAAAAATCGCGTTTAATCCGCTCATCTTCAAACGTAAAGAGCGCTTGGTGCGTACCAATCAGTCTTAAGAAATCCGCAATCTTTTCACTTTCTTTGATGTAGGTGATGTAGTGTCCACTCTTCTTTTCGAGTGTTTTAGCGTTTAATGAAGCTTTATTAAGTAACGCCGTTAAACTTTCGGCGTAACTAGCGTTTTGGGTCGCAATTTCTAGATGATACGACGAACTTTGAGGATGATTGATTGAGCCACTCGTCACAAACGCCCCGCGTAAATACGCGCCATAATCACAATCTTTTTGCGTGAGGGTTTCATCGACTTTAGACGCAAAGCCCACGTCTTCTTCCATCAACCCAAGCTCGTGAATCATTTTCATGCCGCCTTCATGGATGGTTAAGGTGAATTGTTTTTTCTTCTTGAGTTTGGCTTGTTGGCTGATGCGAATTTCAAGCTCCAAATCATACCGCTTTTTTACCAGCGCAATAATCTTACGCGCCAAAGGCAGCTGCGTCGTTTGAATGCGTAAGCCCACACTTGAAGAGGCGAGTTTCAAATGACCATTCACCGCATAAAGCGCGCTTAAAAACGCGACTTCACAACAAGGTTTAAGGCTTAAATGTAGCGCTTCTTGTTTCACATCTGAGGTGAATGACATAGGACCTCCTACGCTTTTTGACGTCTTAAGATGCCTTGGAAAAAGCCAAGACTGACCCCTAATAGGGCCGCATACACCACACGCCACCCATCAGGCATTAAGAAGGTGAGGGTGTGTGCGGGTAACCAGAAAAAAGGAATCGTTTTTCCGAGGGTAAATTTTAAAAACTGAGGCCAAGCCATGGTCTCAATCAAGTGTTTAAACGTCGTTTTTTGACCTTTAACCAAGGCTTCAATAAACCCGTCTGTTAAACGGTGAAAGGCCATCATCAACGGCGCAAAAAAGAGATTCATCGTGAGACTCATGAAAAACGCCATGAGGAGGGTAACTTCCGGCCATCCAAAGCGTTCAAAGACGCCCCTGATGCCTAGTTCGAAGAGGGGAAAAATAACCACGATCGACATCCCAATGAGACCCCACACCCCCATTTTAGCTAAAAACCCATCCACGTGCCAGTGTTTTTCGCGTAAACGCGCCGCTAAGAAATCACCGATAATCGCGATCGACGCAAACTTTAAAAACCCGATCACAAACGGATGGTTTTGTTGGATGGTTTGAAACCACGCTTGAAACTGTAAGGTGATAACCCCTGTTAAAACGGTGAGGATGATCACGATCGCAAACCCATCAACGCGCCGCATAAAGACCTCCATAGGTTATAAGGATATCAAGGATAAAAAGGCCCACTAAGATGCCTTTAAAAATTACGGGAAAGCGCTTCACAAAGGGCTCTAAGAAAGGTGCGATAAACACCGCAAAAATAAGCGCTAATATGGCAAACATGGCCGTCGGCACGAAACACGTATAGGGGCCTTGACAAAAAGCAAACGTGTCGCGGTAATCCCATAAGTTCCGCCCGGTCAGCCAAAAATAGCCCGTTCCAGACACCCATTCACTTAAGGCCGTAAAAAGATACGCCACACCCAAACGACCAGCATACCCAAACGGCGTCTTAGGTAACGTTTGATGCGCCCAAAGCGCCCCCATCATGCCCACCGCATACATCGGTTGAACGGGCCCAAAGAGGACCGAATTATCAAACCAAGTCCCGTAAGCCACGATATTAATCACGCGTTCAAGTAAAAAACCTAACACACCATAAAGAAGAAAGCGAAAGCTTCCATCAAGCATTCGCTTCGTCATGTTTGTGCTCTTCTTCATCGAGACGACGGTTGAGCGCTTCGATGTATTTAACCGCGTTTTGCGCCGCTATCGCACCATCAGCCGTCGCGGTGACAATTTGTCTGAGTTCTTTTTCTAGCACATCGCCAATCGCATAAAGCCCATCGATGCCCGTTTCCATACGTTCGTTGACTTTAATAAAGCCTTGTTCGTTCGTGATGTTTAAATGTTTCACAAACTCTGTTTTTGGGAT
>SKKW01000054.1:0-3226 GCA_007123535.1 Candidatus Izemoplasma sp.
TAAATGTGGCATCAACATCGCAAGCTGGCGATCAAACGTCTCTAAGGCTTCATGATAGCCTTTAGGGTCACGACGATGACCATAAAGCGCATCAAAATCAACCAAGTTAATAAACGCTAAGCCGTTAAAATCTGTTTGAGCAAGCTCAATTAGATTCTTCATCCCTTCTTCATTGGTGGGATGTTTAATCGACTTCGTAATGCCTTCGCCGTCATAGATGTCATGTATTTTACCAAGGGCGATCACATCATACTGAGCTTCTTTTAAGAAGTCTAGTGTGGTTTTACCATAAGGTTTTAGGGCATAATCTTTTCGGTTAGCGGTGCGTTTAAAAGCACCCTTTCGGTCCCCTAAAAATGGCCTTGCGATTATGCGCCCAAGCGTGTAAGGTTCTTCTAACGTAATTTTTCGCGCGTACGCGCATATGCGATAAAGCTCATCAATTGGAACTACGTCTTCATGAGCCGCAATCTGTAACACGCTGTCCGCACTGGTATAGACAATCAACCCGCCTGTTTGAAGGTGTTCTTCGCCAAGTTCATCTAAAATCTCTGTCCCACTAGCAGCTTTGTTTCCTAGAATAGGCCGTTTCGAATAGGCTGCTAAATCTTCAATCAGTGAAGCTGGAAAGCCCGTTTCTGTAAAGGTTCTAAAAGGCGCGTCGATGTGTAAGCCCATCAACTCCCAGTGACCTGTCATGGTGTCTTTGCCAGCGCTGACTTCTTCCATCTTGCCATAGTAAGACTGAGGTTGACTCTTTGCGGGAATGCCGAGAATCTCATCGATGCTTCCAAGACCCATTTGAGCCATGGTAGGTAAGTTTAAGCCTCCCACCGCGTTAGCGATGTGCTTTAAGGTATGCGAACCTGTGTCATCAAATTTTGCAGCGTCGGGGGCCTCGCCAATCCCAACGCTGTCACAGACAATTAAAAATGTGCGTTTATTGCTCATCTTCTTCACTCCTTTTTAACGGATGGTAGGTATCAAAAACGTGTTGTAGTTGTTGATGGGTGACGTGTGTATAAATTTCTGTTGTTGAGACATCGCGATGGCCTAGCAACTCTTGGACATACCTTAAATCAACGCCACGCTCAAGCAAGTGTGTCGCAAAGCTATGTCTTAACGTATGCGGTGAGACGTTCTTATCGATGCCGGCTTGTTGTGCTAGCTCTTTAATAATTTTAAAGAACCCTACACGTGAGATTGGTTTTCCAAAACGGTTTAGAAAAACAGCATCTGTGGGTGTTTTCAGTAACGTCATGCGACCATCGGCTAAATAGTCTCTCAAAGCTTTTTGAGCCTCTGCGCCTAGGGGCAACATCCGTTCTTTTTGACCTTTTCCTAAAACACGTACGAGCCCTCTTTGAACATAGACCTGATCTAACGTTAATCCAATCAGTTCAGAAATTCTTAATCCGCTGCCATAAAGCATCTCTAACATGGCTTGATTTCGTCGTTTTAATGGGGTGTCAAACTCAGCATACACACTCAACAAGCGTTCACATTCTTCTAAACTTAAGACGGTAGGCAAGGTTTGTTTTCGACGCTGTTTTGGTAAATCCATGAAGATGTTGTCATTCACTAACCGTTCATCCACTAAAAACTGATGAAATCGTTTAATGGCTGATCGTTTACGAGAAAATGTGGCGGAGGCGTAGTGTTTTTTACGCAATGTCATGAAATAGTTTTGAACATCTTTGGTTTGAATGTTTTTAACATCGTCGTAGCCTTTAACGTCTGTAAGATACGTGACGTAATCATAAGCATCCTTTAAATAGGCCGTAATTGAATGCTTACTTAAGCCACTGGCGGCTTTTAACTCATACTCATATTCTTTTAATAGTCGCTTAATCATCCGCGTCACCCACAAACATTTCAAACACTTCATTGCCTAAAAAGAGACCCCGGTCTGTCAAGGCTAACTGACCCTGTTGGTAACTTAATAACCCTTGATCAATAAAGGTTTGAAGTTTTGGATAACAGGCAAAAACATTTTTGTTTAAGCGCGTTTCGAGGTGGTTAAGGTTGATGCCCTCACGCAAACGTAAGCCCATCATCATCGTATCTGCTAAATCATTAAACGCATAACGTTCATTTTGGGCGTGACCCTGTTGGTTGATTTGCTCAATGTATTTTTTAATGGAACGCTGGTTACCATAGCGCGTTGCACCTAAACGCCCATGGGCCGACGGGCCCAAACCCACATAAGGCTGATTTTCCCAATAGATGCGGTTGTGTTTAGACTGCTTATCACGATGCGCGTAATTACTTATTTCATAATGGTCATAGCCTTTCGCGCGTAATGTTTGAATGACTTCTTCAAACATCTGAGCTTCAAGGTGTTCTTCTAACATCGCGACTTGACCTTTTAATACTTTGCTATAAAGTGGTGTTTTTTCTTCTAAAATTAAACTGTAATAAGAAATGTGTGGCACCTCTAAAGCGATCACGTGATTCAAGTCTTCTTTTAGTTCTTCAAGTGTTTGATAGGGTAACGCAAACATCATATCAAGATTGATATTGCTTAAGCCGCCTTCTCTTAAGGTGGACAACGCTTGCTTAATGTGATGGGTTTGGTGCGTTCGGTTGAGAAATTTTAAATGATGATTATGAAATGTTTGTACCCCTAAGCTGATGCGATTCACACCTTGCGCGACCAGCATATGAACGAGTTCAGGTGTGATGTCATTCGGGTTCGCTTCAATCGTAAATTCTTCAAGTTGATCAATGTCAATCCATTGAGCTAAGTGTTGTATTAAACGTTTCAATAAAGGGATGGGCAGGACTGTCGGGGTCCCGCCACCGAGGTAGAGTGTCGTGGCATGCTTAAAGGCCGCGTCATAATATCGGCTTTCTTTTTCTAAAGCTTCAACATAGGCGACCTTTTTTTCATCGTTGGCAATCTCTTTCGCAAAATCACAGTAAATACACAAACGATCACAAAAAGGCACGTGGACGTAGACGCCTAAAGACAACCTCAACCCCTCCTTCTATTCATCAATCGATAAGACACTTAAAAACGCTTCTTGTGGAACTTCAACACTGCCCACACTCTTCATGCGTTTCTTACCTTTTTTCTGCTTTTCTAACAGTTTACGCTTCCGTGAGACGTCCCCACCATAACATTTTGCAAGAACATTTTTACGCATCGCGCGAATGGTCGAACGCGCAATGATTTTAGAGCCGATGGCCGCTTGAACAGGCACTTCAAACATTTGTCTTGGGA
>SKKW01000113.1:0-11845 GCA_007123535.1 Candidatus Izemoplasma sp.
AAACACCCGTGGTGATTTAAAAACCCCTGGGGTGAACTCACCTTACCGTGAGCGTTCAATCGAAGAAAATAAAGCGTTGTTTGAAGCGATGCGAGCAGGCGAGTTTAAAGATGGTGAAAAAGTCTTGCGTGCTAAAATCGATATGGCGTCGCCAAACATGAACTTACGAGACCCTGTCATTTACCGGATTCAACGGGCGCATCATTTCAATACGAAAGATGCTTGGCTGATTTATCCAATGTATGACTTTGCCCATCCGATGGAAGACGCCTTTGAAAGCATCACCCATTCATTATGCTCACTTGAGTTTGAAGATCATAGACCCTTATATGACTGGTTTGTGGAACACACCGATGTGCCCGACAAACCACGACAAATTGAGTTTGGGAAATTAAAGATTGCGAATGAAGTCATCGGTAAACGCTACATCAAACAACTCGTTGACGAAGGCATCGTTGAGGGCTGGGATGACCCTCGTCTGATCACCTTAAGCGGACTCCGTAAACGCGGCATCCCACCAAAAGCCATCCATCAGTTTGTGCACGCTTTAGGGCTCCCTAAAAGTCAAGGCGAAACCGAACTTGAAATGCTTTATGAAGCCGTCCGCGGCGTCTTAGGCGAAGAAGCGCCTAGAGTGCATGCGGTGCTGGACCCCATCAAGGTAACCATTGAGAATTATCCACACGATACGGAAGAACTCAAGGTACCTTTCCACAAAGACAACGAGACGCTCGGTGAGCGGGTGTTACCGTTTGGTAAAACGCTTTACATTGAACGGGAAGATTTTATTGAAGAAAAACCGAATAAAAAATGGAAGCGCTGGGCTTTAGGCATCGAAGTGCGTTTAATGCATGCGTATTTTGTGAAAGCTGAACGTGTGATCAAAGACGATCAAGGTCGAATTACTGAAATCATTGCGACCTATGATGTCAAAACCAAAAGCGGCAGCGACTTTAACGAACGTAAACCAAACGGCACCATTCATTTTGTGGAAGCCTCCACCGCACAACCTATCGAAGTACGTTTGTATGAACCACTCTTATTGCCCGATCAAGACAAATCGGTCGACTTTAAAGATAAATTGAATCCCGATTCAAAAACCGTGGTTCAAGGGTTTATTGAACCTCACTTAGAGGCTTTAACCACACGCAGCGTACAGTTCACACGTCTAGGGTATTTCCACCAAGACGATGAAGCGGCCCATGTGTATCACCGCATTGTCCCACTAAAGTCTTCATTTAAGCGAAAGTAAGTTCTAGGGCTTGCAATTATTTTTATTTCGTGTATGATAGAGTAGAACTTAAACGAAACTTGTAATTTAGAACGGCACTAAGCACTCCATTCTGATTACCAAAGAGTACTTTAAGCACCATAAGAAGAATGGAGGACCACCCATGACTGGAACAGTAAAATGGTTTAATGCAGAAAAAGGCTTTGGTTTCATCACTACCGATGAAGGCACTGACGTATTTGCACATTATTCACACATCAACAAAGATGGCTTTAAAACCTTAGAAGAAGGCGAAAAAGTTGAATTTGATGTCGTTGAAAGCCCAAAAGGCCCACAAGCCGAAAACATCAACGCTCTTTAATTAAAGAGAACTAAACCAACCTTAATGGTTGGTTTTTTTTTGCATTTCTTTAGATCAAGCATTCTTAAAGATTGCCTTAAAAGGGTCGCTTTTTCATCGTCAAATGGGCTTTAATTTGCTATAATAAAGCAGGTGAAAAAAGTGGAAGATTTATTTTTAGGACTCAATGAACAACAACGCCAAGCAACGACTCAAACCGAAGGACCGCTGATGGTGATGGCGGGGGCCGGCAGTGGAAAGACCAGTGTCTTGACCCGACGCATTGCCCACCTCATTTTTAATTTAGGGGTGCCAAGAGAACAAATCTTAGCGATCACCTTCACGAACAAAGCAGCGAGTGAGATGAAACAACGCATCGCGGCTTTTTTAAACACGTCCACCTATACGATGTGGATTTCGACGTTTCACTCCATGTGCGCACGCATGTTAAGAGACCATGCGTCAAGGCTTGGTTATAAAGAAACCTTTCAAATCATTGACGACGACGATGTCTTATCGATGATTAAAGCGATCATGAAACTTGTGCAATTAGATGTCAAGCTCACCAAACCCTCGCGCCTCAAACATTTTTTATTGGCTACCAAATCAGGGTCACTTGACACGGAACAAGTGCCTGAGCCTTATCGTCACGCGTTAGAACTTATCGCGCCTAAATATCAAGCAAAGATGAAAGACAACCATTTGATGGATTTTGAAGATCTGTTGCTCAACACCATCACCTTGCTCAAAAACTTTGACGATGTACGTGCGATGTACCACCAACAATTCACTTACATCCATGTCGATGAATTTCAAGACACCAACACCATTCAATACGAACTGATTCGTTTGTTGGTGGGGGAACATCACAATCTCTTTGTGGTGGGCGATGAAGATCAAAGCATCTATGCTTTTCGCGGTGCGAACATCGAAAACATCGCCCGTTTAAGACGGGATTATCCCAACTTAACCACCATTTTATTAGAACAAAACTACCGCTCCACCAACACCATATTAAAAGCTGCCAATCAAGTCATCAAAGAAAATCCTGAACGCATTGAAAAGAACTTATTTTCAACGCAAGGCGAAGGCGAGCCCATCGTCTTTTATAAAGGCTATAGCGACCGTGATGAAGTGTCTTACGTCTCAGACACCGTCAAACAACTCGCGCGTCAAGGACTTAGGTATGAAGACATGGCGGTCTTGTATCGCGCCAATACCACGTCAAGAAAATTTGAAGAAACCTTTATACAAAGCCATATCCCGTATAAAATCATCGGAAACTTAAGCTTCTTTAAACGTAAAGAAATCAAAGATATGGTGGCTTATTTAAGACTCGTCCTCAACCCGCATGATGACTTTAGTTTGATGCGTGTCGTCAATGAACCTAGACGCGGCATTGGGGCTAAAACGATGGAAACGCTCAGTACGCTGGCGGATAAGGAAGCGTCAAGCATGGCGGCCATCATACATCAAAAACATCCGCTCATTCCACGCAGTGCCCTACCGAAACTGACGAAGTTTTTAGACATGATTGAAGCGCTTGAAGCGCCTTTAATGGAAGATAGTTTTGCGACGTTTATGACAACACTCTTAAAAGACACCGGATATGATAAGATGTTAGAAGACGACGACTTAAAAGATGTCCGGTTAGAAAACATTCAAGAACTGGTCAGCATGTTTGAAGAAACACGGAAGCTCTTACCGGATCAAAGTGTTGACATTACGCTCACCTATCTCTTAGAAGACATCGCCTTAAAATCACAAGAAGACCGTGAAGACGACCCGAACTCTGTCGCCCTCATGACTCTTCATGCGGCTAAAGGGCTAGAGTTTAGAGTCGTGTTTTTAGTCACTTTAGAAGAAGGCATGTTCCCTTTAGAACAAACGAGAGAGAGTGCTAAAGAACTCGCCGAAGAACGACGCTTAATGTATGTCGGCATCACCCGTGCGAAAGAGAAACTCTATCTCACCAACGCGCACGAACGGATGCATTATGGCCAACGTGTTGTGTTCCCGGATTCGCAGTTTATTAAAGCCATCGATTCAAGTCTTTTAAAACTTGAAGGCATGAACATCCAAAAACAAAAAAACAGCGAACGCTATCGCCGTGACTATCAACAAACGGCGGCGTATAAAGCCCGTCAAGCCCGTGTCTTGACGCGTCAAGAAAACGACCTTCACGCGGGCGATAAGATTCAACATAAAGCCTTTGGCGAAGGGGTTGTCGTCAACATTCAAGGCGAGCAATGTACGATCGCATTTAAACAAGGGGTGGGCCTCAAAACCTTAATGAAGGATCACCCTGCGATC
Source organism: Candidatus Izemoplasma sp. (assembly GCA_007123535.1). Classification (GTDB taxonomy): domain Bacteria; phylum Bacillota_I; class Bacilli_A; order Izemoplasmatales; family Izemoplasmataceae; genus CSBR16-87. Next base: position 3,885 of record SKKW01000113.1, read on the forward strand.
ACGAAAGTGTAGGTGCCTATGTCAGTCAAAGAACGGATTGACGCACTCAAAAAAGAGATTGCGTCACACAACCATCGCTATCACGTCTTAGACGACCCGATCATCTCTGATCAGGATTTTGATGCGTTGATGCAAGAGTTGATCCAACTTGAACTTTCACATCCTGAATACTTGACGGAAGATTCACCCACGCAAACCGTGGGTGGGTTAAGTGTGGAAACACAAGCCTTTAAAAAGATTGCGCACCCGCATCCGATGCGATCGTTAGCCAACGCGTTCTCTGAAGAAGATCTCATCGCGTTTGATCAACGCGTTAAAAACCTGGTCGGTGAGGTTTCTTATGTGGTGGAGCCCAAAGTTGATGGCTTAGCCGCCACGGTACGTTATGAAGAAGGTGTGTTTCGTTATGGTGCAACCCGTGGGGATGGCACCACGGGCGAAGACATTTCACACAACATTAAAACCATCGACACCTTACCCTTAACGTTGCCTGAACCAATCACCCTTGAGGTCCGAGGGGAAGTTTATATGTCCAAAAAAGCGTTTTTAGCGCTTAACGAACAACGTCAAAATGCGGGTGAAACGCCGTTTAAAAACCCTCGCAACGCCGCCGCAGGCACGATGCGTCAACTCGACGCAGCGGTGGCTAAAGCACGTCACATTGACTGGTTTATTTATGGCCTTGACAGCAGTCAAACTTGGCGCGATGCGACGCATATGGAAAGCTTAGAGCGGTTAGCCGCTTTAGGGTTCCCCGTCCGTTTTGATGCGCACCATTTTAAACGCATCGATGACGTGATCGAGGCGGTGATGACGATGGAAGAAAACCGTCATCAATACCCCTTTGACATTGATGGTGTGGTCATCAAAGTGAATGAACGCGCGCTTTATGAAACACTTGGATTTACCAGTAAATCGCCGCGTTATGCGATCGCGTATAAGTTTAAAGCGGAAGAAGTTGAAACCCGTCTAAATGACATCACCTATCAAGTCGGACGGACCGGTCAAATCACCCCAGTCGCCCATTTAGTGCCCGTGAGTGTTGCTGGGACGGTGGTGGCCAAAGCGACGCTTCATAACGAAGCGTACATGGTTGAGAGGGACATTCGTGTAGGCGACACCGTCTTAATCAAAAAGGCTGGGGACATCATTCCTGAAGTCATCAAACCGCTGCTTGATAAACGGCCCAAAGACAGTCAACCCGTCACTTTTATTAAACACTGTCCTGTTTGTGACAGCCCTTTAAAAAAAGACGCGGAAGCGGCGGCCTATTATTGTGTGAACGCCTCGTGTGAAGCGCAACAAAAAGAAAAACTCCGTCATTTTGTCTCCCGTAAAGCGATGAACATTGAAGGCTTTGGCGACAAACTTGTGACGCTTTTTTACCAAGAAGACTTGGTCAAGAATATTCCTGATATCTATCGTTTACACACCCACGAAGCCACTCTTAAAGCGCTGCCTGGCTTAGGCGAAAAAAGCATTGATAAGTTGCTTGAAAACATTGAACAAAGCAAAACACAACCGCTTGAGAAACTCTTATTTGGGTTAGGTATTCGCCACATCGGTGAAGTGGGCGCCAAACGTTTAGCGCAACATTTTGGCACGCTTGAGGCACTGATAGAGGCCTCGTTAGAGGCCTTGATGGCCGTGAAAGATGTGGGTGAAATCATGGCGTTAAGTTTGCGTCAGTTTGTCGAAGACGAGCATAATTTGGCCCTCTTAGAAGCGCTTAAAGAAGCCGGATGTCGTCTTGACACCGACGTGAAGGCCGTGCAACAAAGTTATTTTACAGGGAAAACCGTGGTGCTCACGGGGTCGTTAGAAACGATGACCCGCACCGAAGCTGCACAACACATCGAAGCACTTGGGGGGAAGACCTCAAGCTCGGTCTCAAAAAAGACCGATCTTTTGATTGCGGGTGAGGCGGCTGGGTCGAAAAAAACGAAAGCCGAGTCTTTGGGTGTGACCGTGATCGATGAAGCGGCGTTTTTAGCCCTCTTAGAAGAGGTGACGTCATGAGAGACATTGTCATCAAAGGCGCGAAAGAAAACAACTTAAAAAGTCTTGACATCACCTTGCCAAAAAATCAATTGATTGTCATGACAGGTCTTTCAGGCTCTGGGAAGACCTCGCTGGCGTTTGACACCATTTACAAAGAGGGCCAGCGTCGTTACGTTGAAAGTCTTTCGGCTTATGCACGTCAATTTTTAGGGAATTTAGAAAAACCGAACGTTGAATCGATTGAAGGGCTTTCGCCCGCGATTTCGATCGACCAAAAAACGACGTCTAAAAACCCCCGCTCCACCGTGGGCACAGTGACGGAAATCTATGACTATTTAAGACTGCTTTTTGCGCGTATTGGGACGCCTTATTGTCCGACTCATGGGGTGGCCATCACCTCCCAAACGATTCAAGAGATGACCGATAAAATTCTCTCCTGGGAAGAAGGCAGTCGTTTAGTGGTGTTAGCCCCGGTCATTGAAGGCAAAAAAGGCACCCATAAAGCGCTGTTAGAACAGCTTTTGAAAGAAGGGTTCTTCCGCGTCTTAATCAATGGTGAGATGGTCGAACTAGATGGCTCCATTGAACTCGACAAAAACAAAAAACATACCATCGATGTGGTCATTGACCGCTTAAAGTTACGTCCTGACATACGTTCAAGACTTTATGATTCGTTAGAAACCGCCAGTAAAAAAAGTCAAGGGAAAGTGGTCGTCTTGTACCAACAAGAACGTCACTTATTTAGTGAACACTATGGCTGTCCACACTGCGATTTTTCGGTGGGGAAGTTAGAACCAAGACTCTTTTCCTTCAACGCGCCTTTTGGGGCGTGTGCCCAGTGTAATGGCTTAGGTTATACACAAAAAATTAACCCAGATTTGTTGGTGCCCAATCCACGCCTAAGTATTTTAGAAGGCGCCATTAAGGGCTGGCAAAACATCGATACGTATCATTTTAAACAATTGCGTGCCACCTGTGAACACTACGGTATCCAACTCAACGTCCCGTTTGCGTCACTCACAGACGAAGCACAAGCGATTATTTTTTATGGCTCGGATGAACCGATTCATTTTCGCTTTCAAGGGAAATCATCTCAAATCAAGCATGAAAAGAAAGCCCGTTATGAAGGCGTCATTAACAATTTAGAGCGCCGTTATATAGAGACTACGTCGCGTTTTATGCGTGAGTGGATCGAGTCTTTGATGAGTGAAAGTACGTGTCAAACCTGTCACGGAAAGAAATTGAATGAGAAAGCCTTAAGTGTTAAAATTGATGCGAAAGACATCATTGAACTGACCGATTTAAGTGTGCATGAGTGTTTGGCATTTTTCGCGAATCTTGAACTCAATAGCACCCAACGCAACATCTCAAACATGATCATTAAAGAACTAGATGAACGACTTTCTTTTTTAAAAAACGTCGGCTTAGATTACCTGACCCTCTCTCGCCGTGCTGCGACACTGTCAGGTGGGGAAAGTCAGCGGATTCGTTTAGCCACGCAAATTGGCTCACAGTTAACCGGGGTGCTTTACGTTTTAGATGAGCCATCCATTGGGCTACATCAACGCGATAACATGCGGTTAATTAAAACCCTTCATAAAATGCGTGATTTAGGCAACACCCTGATTGTGGTTGAACACGACGAAGAAACGATGGAACACGCCGATCACATCGTCGACATTGGTCCTGGTGCGGGAGAATTTGGTGGAGAAGTGGTCTTTCAAGGGACGTACCAAGAGATTTTGAAAGCAGATCATTCCATTACTGGACGTTTTCTATCCGGCAAAGAAAGCATCCCTGTCCCTGAAGTACGTAAGACCCCTAAAAAAGATCAATGGCTGACCGTCAAAGGGGCGCATGAAAATAACTTAAAACAGATCGATGTGGCCTTCCCTAAAGGGTTATTTACGGTTGTTACCGGTGTTTCAGGCAGCGGGAAATCATCGCTGGTGAACGCATGTTTGTACCAAGGGATTTACCATCAAATTGCGCGTAAAAAACATCGTGATAAAGGCTATGAAACGATTGAAAACGCCCATTTAATCGATAAAATCATTAACATTGATCAGTCTCCTATCGGACGAACTCCGCGCTCAAATCCAGGAACTTATACAGGTGTCTTTGATGACATTCGTGATTTGTTTGCGATGACCAACGAAGCCAAACTTCGTGGGTATCAAAAGGGACGTTTCAGTTTCAATGTTAAGGGCGGCCGCTGTGAAACATGCAGTGGCGACGGCGTGATCAAAATCGAAATGCACTTCCTCCCAGACGTCTATGTGCCTTGTGAGGCGTGTGGCGGGAAACGCTATAACCAAGAGACGCTTCAAGTGTTATACAAAGGTAAATCGATTGCGGATGTGCTTGAGATGACGGTCTCTGAGGCGCTTAGCTTCTTTAAAAACATTCCTAAAATTGAGCACAAACTGGCGACCATTGAAAGCGTTGGGTTAGGCTATTTAAAAATTGGCCAACAAGCGCCCACTTTATCAGGCGGGGAAGCGCAACGCGTGAAACTCGCCAAAGAACTGCATCGCCGTTTAACGAGTGACACCCTTTATATTTTAGATGAACCCACCACTGGGCTTCATGCGGCCGATGTCAAACGGCTTTTAGCCGTCTTGAAGAGCATGGTCGACCAAGGCGCCAGTGTGGTGGTCATTGAACACAACTTAGACGTCATCAAAACCGCCGATTATGTCATTGATTTAGGGCCTGAAGGTGGCGAAGGTGGCGGCGAAGTGTTGGTGTGTGGGACCCCAGAAACCGTCGCGTTAGAAGCTCGGAGCTATACGGGTCAATATTTACGTAAACCACTTGCGAGGTGATGATGTGTCCAAAAAGTCTTTAAAAGACGAAGAAAAAAAAGAAAAACACAAAGCTTTAGATGAGGATTTTGAAAAACTCAGCGACGAAGAAAAACTCGAAACGCTGATTCAAACCTTACAAGAAGTGGAAAAAAAACGCCAACAAGGGAATAAAAAGCCTCCGCAGTCGAAAAAACCGGTGATTATGTTAGAATTTGGGGGGATGTTTCATCCCAACCAAACCGTTAATTTTCTGATGTACTATGTGATTAACCTGTTGGTTATTTACGGCGTGGCGACGCTTTTTAATCTCGCCAGTATTCAAGGCGATTTATGGGTCCCACTGCTTTTTGTCTTAGTGTATACTTTGGCCGAAGCGTTGTTACGTATGTACATTATGTATCATCACATTAAACTGGCCTTTCAAACATTAGGGTTTATCTTCTTTTTCGGTTATGTGACCTTATTTTTCTTCATTGATCAATATTTGTTCCCAACGACCACCAATTTTGCTTCGCCAGCAGAGCTGGTGGCCTTTACGGGCATTTTTGTCTTTATGCGTTATCTCATTGGGCTGCTTGTAAAGCAAGCTCGAGATTGGAGGGGCTAACATGGTGAGAGTCCTAGATTTAGTCCGAAAGTTTAGATTAGACATCATTTGCGGGGCCGAAAGTTTAGAAAAAGAACTCACCCTCGCTCAAATTACGCGTCCAGGCTTAGAGCTTGCGGGCATGTTCGATTTTTATGAACCAGACCGCGTCCAGCTCTTAGGCAGCAAAGAAGTGACCTTTTTCTGGTGGCTCAACGAAAGCGACCAACACATTCGCGTGCGGATGTTGTTTGAAAAGAATCCGCCAGCGTTTGTTTTTTCTAAACACGTGGACGTCCCGCAAATCTTTATCGATTTAGGGCGGGAATATAACGTCCCTGTTTTAAAGAGTCAAACACGCACCAACGAACTGTTTGCGCTCATGTTTCAATATTTGAACGACCGCTTAGCGGAACGCACCAGTGTCCATGGCACCCTCCTAGACATTAATGGCGTAGGCGTGCTTATCCGCGGGAAAAGCGGCATCGGTAAAAGTGAGGTTGCGCTCGAACTCATTCGTCGTGGGCATCAGCTTGTCGCCGATGACCGCGTGGATATTTTTGCGCGAGGTGAAGACATTTTAGTTGGTGAAGCGCCCGAATTGTTACAAAAATATTTAGAGATACGCGGGATTGGCATTGTCAATGTGGTCAAACTCTTTGGTGCAAGCGCCTTTAAAGACAGCAAAAAAATCATGGTGATTGTCGAGCTGGTCTCCTTTGAACAAAACAACGATTATGATCGGTTAGGACTTGAAGACTTAACCGATACCATATTAAACATTAAAGTGCCTTTGGTAAAACTGCCCATCACCGCGGCACGCAACGTCTCAACCTTGATTGAAGTCGCCGCAATGAACGCACGGTTAAAGTTTTTAGGCACGCATATGGCGAAAGAGTTTACCGATCAGCTGACTGAAGCGATCGAAAAAAAACATAAAGCGAAGAAGGTGTAACGCATGGATCATGTCTTTGACCCACTGAGTAATACGATCTCCATCGGTCCCCTTACCATTTACTATTACGCGGTCGCGATTCTCACAGGCGTTTTGGTGGCGCTAGGACTCGGATTAAAAGAAGGCGAGCGTTTAGGCATCAAAAAAGACCATATTTTAGATGGTCTCATCATTATTTTACCGCTGGCGATTCTTGGCACAAGACTATGGTATGTGGCGTTCCAGTGGGATCAGTTCCGTGGGGATTTAGGGCGTATTTTCCGTTTAAGTGAAGGTGGCCTCGCGATTCATGGTGGGTTTATCACAGCGGTGATTGCGGCTTATATTTATACCAAAGTACGAAAGATTGATCTATTTAAAGCGGTTGATTTAATGGCGCCCGGCTTTTTAGTGGCGCAAGCGATTGGCCGTTGGGGCAACTTTTTCAATCAAGAAGCCCACGGCTTTGTGATTGGTCAAACGACCAATGGCGTAGCCAATTTATCGCTTGATGACCAACGGGCCTTTTTGTCTGAGACCTTAAGATTACCCGATTTTATCACCAATAACATGTATTTACGTGGCCCACAAGGCCTCAACTACTACCACCCAACGTTTCTTTATGAGTCGCTTTGGAATTTACTTGGGTTTGGCATCATGTTGGTGTTAAGACGGACTAAGTTTTTAAGAAGCGGCGAACTGTTGGCGTTTTATTTAATTTGGTATTCGGTAGGACGTTTCATGATTGAATCGATGCGTACCGATGCGCTCTTTATTGGGCAAACTGGCTTGAGAATTGCACAAGTCATCTCGATTTTGATGATTTTGCTTGGGGTGTTCTGGTTGGTCTTCACCCGTGTGTTAAACCCAAGACCTTATTACCATGAGGTGTTAGACCAATAAGTAAAGGAAGTGTGTGTCATGATTGATGTGTTGATTGTTGGTGCGGGCCCTGGGGGTATGACCGCCGCGATTTACGCGGTCCGTGCCAATTTAAAAACGGTGATGGTGGAAAAAGGGGCTCCAGGGGGCAAAATGACCACCACGTATGAAGTCGAAAACTGGCCCGGGACAGGCATTATCTCAGGGGCGGATTTAAGTTTACAAATGTTTAATCATACCCAAGAATTTGGCGTCGAATACCAGTACGGTAACGTCGTTAAAATCGAGCAAAAAGGGTTGTTTCAAGAGGCGTTTATGGAAGACGGGTCATCGTTGGTGGCGAAAGTTATCATCATTGGCACCGGCATGGAACCGCGCGTGTTGGGGGCTACCCATGAAGAACGCTTTATGGTCCGCGGCATTTCTTTTTGTGCGGTGTGTGATGGCGCCTTTTATAAAGACCGTGATGTGGTGGTCTTAGGCGGCGGAAACTCTGCGATGGAAGAAGCGGTGTTTTTAACCACATTGAACGCTCGTGTGACGCTCGTGCACCATTCGCACAAACTGCGGGCCGATAAGGTGGCGGTGGATTCGGCGATGAAAAATCCGATGATTACCTTTAAGCTTGGTTATAAATTGATTGAATACATCGGCAAAGAAAAACTTGAAGCCGTCCGTGTGAGACACGTTGAAACGGGCGCAGAAGAAGTCATTAAAACGGATGGGGTCTTTATGTTTATTGGTCACA
>SKKW01000144.1:0-3195 GCA_007123535.1 Candidatus Izemoplasma sp.
AACAGCATTGAAACCAAATACGGCATGATGCTGACTGCCACCCTTCGGATCGATCCGGAAAATCCCCGGGTCATCGTGATTGCCGGCGGGACGGAGCAGGCTGCAGCGGATCTTGAAAAAACACGCGCCGAGCTAAGGTGACATGTGGGGTGTAAGGTTGCTTAGGGTATTCAATACCCAACCCAGATAAATGATCCTTAAGTCTTTGATTGAGTGCTTTAAAAGCGCTTGAACCTTCCAAAACACGCGCGAATAGGATGGCTTCTTTCCCGCGTTTAAACGCACCAAGATCGCCAATCGTGCATGTAAAAGGGGCTGTTTGAGTCAATACAAGGTCAAGCTCCTCAATAAGCTCATCGACTTGGTGGCCAGCCAACTCACCTAGAAAAAGCACCGTTAAATGTAGGTGCTCTGGACGCGTGAGGTGACCCTTAAGAAGACTCCCTTTTAAAGCGTTTTGCATTTCGATAAGACACTCTTTGGTTTCATCATCAAAAGCATACGCTAAAAATAATCGCATCAGCATCGACTCATTTCTAGCTCTTATTGTATCTTAATTTGCGTGACTTGACCACTATTACCCACGGGAGTTTCACACAACGAAACGAGCGCTCTTTAAACACTCTAAGATGGGTTCGCTATTTTTAATAGGCAATCTTTTACGGTTAAGCAAGCTTTTAAGCTATACTGAAGTTGAGGTGATTGTATGGCTCACCATTACCACTTTATCTACCCCCATCAACTCTTTCCCACATTACCAAACGCGACATGCATCGTGGTTCTTATTGAAGATCCCTTGTTTTTTTATGATTCAACCTTTGACGTTGCCTATCATAAACAAAAACTTGTGCTGCACCGAGCCACTATGAAAGCTTATCAACAACGTTTAAAAAAGCATCAGCGAAAAACACACTACATAGACTACCAAGATGCCTTAAAGCAAGCACACTTTTCACTCCTAAATAACGGAGATCAAGTCACGATCTATGACCCCACAGATCATGCGCTTTCTAAGCGAATCAAACATGCGTTAAAAGATAAAGATGTTACGTTCACGGTGCTCGAAAACCCGAACTTTATGACGTCCTTAGAGACCTTGAAATCGTTTTTTGAGACCGATGGCCAAGCGTTTTTGATGCGTGATTTTTACCGTTTTCAAAGACAGCGTCTTAACGTGCTTATGGAAGGTGGTAAGCCCATTGGAGGTCAGTATAGTTTCGACGGTGAAAATCGTAAGAAAATGCCAAAATCCATCGTCCCACCGGCGGTTTACCAAGCGCCCTCATCAGACATTTTAGAGGAAGCAAAAACGTATGTTAACCATCATTTTAGCGAGCATTTAGGCGATGTTGAACCCTTTTCTTATCCCTACACTAGAAATCAAGCGTTAAAAGCGATGGAAGAGTTTTTTGAGCAACGTTTTGACGCGTTTGGTCCTTATCAAGACGCGATTGACCCACGCAGTGATGTTCTCTTTCATGCCCGTTTATCTTCATCCATAAACATTGGTTTGCTCAATCCGCAAGAGCTCGTCGAGAAGGCCTTGACCATGGACGTGCCACTCGCTTCAAAAGAAGGGTTTATTCGCCAAATTATCGGCTGGCGTGAGTTCATGCGTGCGGCTTATGAACTTCACGGTGAAGCGTTGCGAAAGGCCAATCAACACCAACATCACCGTGCGTTACCGCCTTGGATTTATCGAGGCAACAGTAAGGTGCCTTTGTTAGATGATACACTCAATAAAATCACTCGCACAGCGTACAGTCACCACATTGAACGGCTCATGGTGATTGGAAATACGCTTTTTATGCTAGAAGTTGATCCCAATGAAGTGTATCGCTACTTCATGACCACACACATTGACGCTTACGATTGGGTGATGGTCCCAAATGTGTATGCGATGAGCCAAAATGCGTCGTCATTAATCACCACAAAACCCTATTTTAGCAGCAGTAATTACCTTTTAAAAATGTCATCATATAAAAGAGGCGAGTGGTGTGAACTCTACGATGCGATGTTTTATACTTTTTTAGATCGTCATAAAGAGGCACTCAGTCAAAACCCTCGGATTGGCGTTTTATTAAAACATTTACATCAAAAAGATGACACCACGCTAGCGCATTATGCGTCGCTTGTGGAGGCTTTTAGGACATAAAAAAAGACGCTCATCACACAGCCTTAGTGATGAGCGTCTATTTAATAGTGTTTAACATAGCGATAAAGCCAAAATCCGCCAACACACAAAGCCGAAAGCCCAAGGAGTGGGAGTGCGATGTGATACGCTCGGAAAAAAAAGAAAAAAATCATCGCGATTAAAGCCGCTATGACCGCGACAACATACACATAAAAATCCAACACTTCGTATTTATACGCTAAAAATAGCGTGATGGACGCTAAGACCGTCACGATAATGAAAAACTCCATAGGTGCCTCACTTATACATTTAAACGTGTGAATGTCAGTCTGCTTGTGCTTATTAGATAACTAAATCAGATGGCTATAGTGTACCATAGTTTGATGAGAAATGAAGCAAAACTTTATATGTTTTCAACTTGATTTAATCAAGCAAATGCAGGGAATCATGCTATACTTAAGCCATCTATCCATGAACAACGATTGAGGTGAAACGATGATTGAAACACTTAAAACAATCCATCAACGCTATTTTAATGACCTCCCAGAAGCCATTTATTTTGCGCCAGGACGCGTCAATCTGATCGGTGAACACACCGATTATAGTGGTGGTTACGTGTTTCCTGCGGCCATTCATTTAGGCATCTATGGCGCCCTTTCTTTCCGGGAGGATTCGGCCATGCATGTTTTTAGTCAATCTTTCTTTAAAATGGGGGTCATCACGCTCAATGACACCCTAAAAAAAGAAGATAACCTTGGGTTTGGTAATTATTTACAAGCCGTCTTGTGGGCGTTTAAAGAGGCGGGCTTTGTTCCTTCAAAAGGATTTAACCTGACGTTAATTAGTGATCTTCCTGACGGCGCAGGGCTCTCTTCTTCGGCTGCGCTTGAGATTTTGTTTGCCTATCTATTAAATGATCTTTTTTGTTTTAAACAGTCTTTAATCTCGCTCGTAAAACTTGCTAAAAAAGCTGAAAACGAGTATATGGGTGTCGCTTCTGGCATCATGGATCAATTTGCGGTAGCCTTTGGTAAGGCTGAGCATGCGATGTGTTTAAACAC
>SKKW01000010.1:0-3195 GCA_007123535.1 Candidatus Izemoplasma sp.
CATAGACTGCATTTCCGCACGGAAGGGAAACGCTTCTTTAGGGGCTTCTGTGTTCGAATCCCACCCAATGATTTGTAACGCATAACTATACGCATTCATCTTCTTTTGACGCGCATGAAATTGTTCAATTAATGACATCGTATCACTCCTTCAATCAAGTATACCAAATTTTGTCTTTGAGAGGGTAAAAAAGGGTGCCATGCACCCTTTTAAAACAGTCCTTTGGCTTGACCTTGTTCGTCGATGTCCATCTGCATCGCTGCCGGTTCTTTTGGAAGGCCTGGCATCGTCATCATCTCACCGGTTAAGGCGACAATGAACCCTGCACCAATCGATGGTCTGAGTTCGCGAATGGTGATGGTGAAGTCTTTGGGTCGCCCATATAGTTTGGGGTCATCCGAAAGCGACATTTGTGTTTTCGCCATACACACTTGTAAGGTGTCCCAACCTAAGCGTTTAAACTGTCTGAGTTGATTGAGGGCGGGTTTAGAAAAACTGACATCTTTCGCCCCATACACCGTTTTGGCGATCGTTTCAATTTTTTCTTCGAGCGATTGCTCAAATTGATAGAGTGGTTTAAAGGTTTGGGTGTTTTGATTAATCACTTCAATAATTTTTTTCGCAACCTCAACGCCGCCTTTTCCACCGTGCTCCCACACTTTAGATACCCCGTAAGGGTGGTGGTGTTTTTGTAAGTAAGCTTCGAGCGCTTCAACTTCCGCGGGCGTATCATGAATGAAATGGTTGATCGCTACGACATAAGGTAAGTGGAAGGCTTGTACGGTTTCAATGTGTTTTGCTAAATTATCTAAGCCTTTCTTTAAGGCGTCAACATTTTCTTCTTTAAGCTCTTCTTTTTTAAGGCCGCCATGCATTTTTAAAGCCCGAATGGTCGCGACAATGACGACCGCACTCGGGGTAAAGCCTGCTTGTTGGGTCTTAATGTTTAAAAATTTCTCAGCGCCTAAATCGGCACCGAAGCCAGCCTCGGTGATGACATACTTTGCCATTTTACGTGCCATGTTGGTCGCAATAATCGAATTACAACCATGTGCGATGTTCGCAAAAGGGCCGCCATGCACGAGTGCTGGCGTGTTTTCTAAGGTTTGTACTAAGTTGGGTTTAATCGCATCTTTTAAAATCAGCGTGAGGGCGCCTTCCGCTTTTAAATCACCGACCGTCACTGGTTTACGGTCGTAAGTATAGCCGATGACCATCCGTTTTAAACGCGTCTTTAAATCGCTTAAGTCTTTGGCTAAGCATAAGACCGCCATGACTTCGCTCGCCACGGTGATGTTAAAGCCGTCTTGTCTTGGCAACGAGTTTCCGATGCCACCCAGACCAATGACCACCTCGCGTAAGGCACGATCGTTCATGTCGAGTGCCCGCTTCCACGTGATTCGGCGCGGGTCAATGTTGAGTTGATTGCCTTGATGAATGTGGTTATCGAGTAAGGCGCTGACCGCATTATTCGCGGTGGTAATCGCATGGAGATCGCCGGTAAAGTGAAGGTTTAAATCTTCCATCGGCACCACTTGTGCGTAGCCTCCGCCTGCGGCCCCACCTTTAACCCCCATGACCGGTCCAAACGAGGGTTCTCTTAAGGCGATGATCGCATCTTCACCCAATTGATTAAAGGCTTGACCTAAGCCCACCGTGGTGGTGGATTTCCCTTCCCCAGCCGGGGTGGGGTTGATGGCGGTCACTAAAATGACTTTCCCATCGGGGCGGTCTTTAAGTTTTTCTTGCATCTTTAAGTCAATTTTGGCTTTGTATTTCCCATAAAGCTCAATGTCATCCTCACCTAAGCCCAGTCTTTGAGCGATGGCGCTGATGGGTTTCATCGTGGCGCTTTGTGCTATTTTTAAATCTACATTTTCCATGTGAACCTCCTTATTTGTCCACCGTTATTATGACATAGCCTATCAACAAATTCAAGACCATTTAGCAAACGCTTTCATTGTCTCTTTTAGTCGCTTTTTTATCCACCATCATGGGGAAAAAGCATCGTCTGTTGTATAATGAAAGTGATTAAGACAAAGGATGTGACTTTGTGCCTAACTTACACTTTCAAACGCAACACACCATGACCAGCGACATTGCCATCAACGCAGGCCTTTTTAAGGATGCATTATCACGCTTTAGTGCGGATGCGATATGGTTTTATGATTCTACCTTGCCAAGCGTTTATATAGATGCGTTGATTGATGCGATTGACCCTTCTAAACGATTCGGTTTACCCCCAAGAGAACCCAGTAAATCCTTACTGGTTTACGAAGAAATGATCACCTTTTTAGATCATCTAAAACCGGCCCGTTCAACCACGATTGTGGCGCTGGGGGGTGGCGCGCTTTGCGATGCGGTGGCGTTTTTAGCGAGCACTTATTTAAGAGGGCTCCCACTGATCTTAGTGCCCACCACCTTACTTGGTATGGTCGATGCGGCGATTGGCGGTAAAACGGCACTTAATACACAGTTTAAAAACCGTATCGGCACCTTTTACCCTGCGAAAAACATTCTCGTTGACCCAACCTTTTTAAACACTTTAAATGCCTCCCTCATGGGCGAAGGCATGAGTGAAATTATTAAAGTGGCGCTGCTTTTTGATGCAGACTTTGTCGAAGCGTTAGAACAAAATACATGGTCTATTGAAACCATCATTGAACGAGCGATCGCGTTAAAGATTGCCTGTGCGTCTATGGATGTGACCGATCAGGGTCAACGACAGCTGCTCAATTTCGGCCATACCCTCGGTCATGCTTTAGAGAGTGCGCATCACTATCATTACCCTCACGGTCAATGTGTGGGGGCTGGGATGGTGCTCATGACGCAAGACCAACCGTTCGGCCCACGGGTGAAAGCGCTGCTTGAACAATACGATGCCTTCATCCCTATTTCCTATGAAAAAGAGGCCTTAATACCGCTTATTTTGGGTGATAAAAAACGGCATGGGAAGTCCCTCACCTATGTGCGATTAAATGCGATTGGTGAGGGTACCTTAAACACCATTAATTTAAAAGACGTCGCACACATCATTCCGGAGGCTTATTTATGAGTACATTTGGGGAACAACTTAAAGTCAGTTTATGGGGCGAAAGTCATGGCCCTTCGGTCGGCATAACGATTCATCAAATGCCTGCGAATGTGTCGCTTGATCTTTACGCTATCCAAGCGGCACTTAAACAACGTAACCCA
>SKKW01000124.1:0-3182 GCA_007123535.1 Candidatus Izemoplasma sp.
AGGGATTGATTACTAAGACATACAACAAAATGCCCACTAAGCCATAAAACGCATACGCTAAGTAAGGTGAGATGACCGTGAGTCGTTCCCCGACACTGATGGCGTTGGAGATCACGATGAGTAAAAAGGCAATCATCACGCCTAAGCCGGTGATGATCCAAAACGTTTTTCGGTTCATAGCAACGCCTCCGTTCATCTTATTGTATCACATTGCCTAAGCGCTCGCCATGAAAAAACGTGCGCTGGGCACGTTTATCGTTCAACGATTTTTTCCCGGATAATCCGGCCACCTTCTAAATGAACCACACGGTCCGCAATCGCCACTGCATCGTCATAATCATGCGTCACAAGGATGCTTGTCATCTGCGTTTGTTTCATGATCGTTCTTAGTTCCATACGAATCTTTTCCCGTAGATCAGCATCGAGATTCGAGAATGGTTCATCGAGTAATAAGATGTCTGGTTTAGGCGCTAACGCACGGGCCAACGCGACACGTTGTTGTTGCCCTCCTGAAAGTTCATGGGGATAACGTTTGCCAAACCCTTCCATATCGATGAGTTTAAGCATTGCCTCCGTGCGGGTTTTGCGAGCATCCTTTGACCATTTCGTGAGGCCAAAACCAATGTTACGCGACACACTCATGTGTGGAAAGAGCGCATAGTCTTGAAACACCATCCCGACTTCGCGTTTCTCAGCGGCCACAAAGACCCGGTTTGAACAGAGCGTATGTTCGTTAATGATGATGCACCCTTGATGCGGAATCTCTAAGCCTGAAAGCAGTCTTAAGAGCGTGGATTTACCGGAACCTGAAGAGCCGAGGATGGCCACGACTTCGCCTTCTTCCATTGAAAAATTCACCTCATGTAAGACAGGGGTGCTTTGATAGGCAAAACTTAAATCTTCAACTTTAACGTACATGGCGTTCCTCTCCTTTGACTTTCATGTGCGTAAACCAATAGATGGCTAACGTACTGAGTCCAATGATGATGAGGGCGGGAATGGCGGTGTGCTGAATCATTTCTTCACGGGCGTAAACAAAGACGAGCGATGCGAGGGTTTCGTAATTGGTAGGCCTCAAAACTAAGGTTAAAGGCAACTCCTTAATGACATCGATGAAGACGATGATAAAAGCCGCAATCAAACCACTTTGTAACAGCGGGACATCCACTTTAAGCAGCGTTTTGAGTTTGCCATGGCCTAACGTATAGGAGGCTTCTGTAAACTTCTCACCCACTTTATCGTAGGTGGCTTCAATGTTGCCAAAACCAATCGCCATAAAGCGCAAAACAAACGCAAACAATAACATCACAATGCTTTGGGTGAGCCATAGCCTTGGCGCTTGATCACTGATCAGTCGATAAATTGGAAAGAGCCAGCGATCGAGTTGGACAAAACTGATCAAGACCGCCACGGCGATGACGGCGCCCGGAATCGCATACCCTAAATTAATGAAACGTAACCATAAAGTATTTTTTAAGCTGAAGCGACCACGGTTTAAGTTGGCTAAAAAGAGGGCAATAATGACGATGATACTGGTCGCCAACAAGGCCAACGTCATTGTGTTGACAAAGATAAACCAAAGCCGCTGATTCCAAACATCTTGAAACGTAAGCGTCGCATAATAGATCAGTTGCGCTAAGGGAATAAAAAGCGCAAACGTTAACAACAACCAAAGAAAACTTGGATAGACTTTGCGCCAACCCGCAAGACGCTTTCGTGCTAAGGGTCGATTTTTAACATCCATCGTGTAACGTCGCTTGCCTCTTAATAGGCGTTCACCACTAATAAGCACTAAAATCATTACCATCATGATGGCCGACAAGCGAATGGCTGCGTTAAGATCGGCCAAACGAAACCACGCATCAAAGATCGCAAAGCTAAAGACTCGGACGTTAAAATAATTCACTAAGCCGTAATCGTTGAGCGTTTCTAAAAGCACTAAAAACGTCCCTGCGACAATCGCCGGCCTTAACAGCGGTAACGTCACTTTAAAAAACAAGGGAATCGATGTCAGCCCCATCGTGCGGGCACTTTCAGAATAAGACGCACTTTGTTTCGAAAGCGCGCTACGCACAATTAAATAGACATATGGGTAAAGTGTTAATGCAAATATCACCGCCGCCCCAGTAAGCGTCATGAGGTTGAATCGATGCGACAAATTAAACATTCGCAATAAACGTGTAAAGGTCCCAGTAAATGAGACCATGTCCGCATACATGTACCCCGCAATAAACGACGGAATGGCTAAGGGGACAATCAACAACCAACTTAATAGTTTGCGCCCTTTAAACTCATAACGGACGACGACGTACGCTGAAAAGGTGCCAAAGATACTCGCTAACAAACCTACTAAGATAATCAACTGAACGGTTTGCGTGATGGTGCGCCATAGCAGGTGCGTTCGAATGTGTATCCAGGTGTCACTAACAGGATCAAATAAACGCCACAAAATGGTTAAAAGCGGCGCACCAATCAGGAGCGCCGCCATGATCGCAGTCACATGAAATATTGTTAGTTTTGAACGCCATTTTGGCATGGTATCACTCTTTACTCCCAGCCCTCTTCGTCCATAATGATGACCGCTTGACGGGCATGAACGCCTAATAAAGCAAGGTTAATCTCTTGTGGTCTAAACGTGCCCCATGACGCTACTAAAGGATCAATCTCGACCGCTTCATTGACAGGGTACTCATAGTTGGCGCTTGCAAATAAGCCTTGGGCTTGTGTGCCACTCAAAAATTCTAAAAATTGAATCGCACCTTCGACATTGTTCGCATGACGCGTGACACCCGCCGCAGACAGATTGACGTGCGTGCCGGTGGTCTCTTGATTGGGGAAGAATAACGCGAGCGTTTCCGCAACTTCGCGCTCAAAAGGGTCTGCAGAGTTAAGCATGCGGCCCATGTAATAGGTGTTCATAATGGCCACATCGGCTTCGCCGTTCATCACTTGTTTCGCTTGATCACGGTCGTTCCCTCTTGGCGCATGCGCTAAGTTTGCGACTAAGCCACGGACAAAAGTGCGCGCTGCTCCTTCACCATACACCGCAATCATCGAAGCGGTGAAACTTTGGGAATAGAGATTGGTCGATGTCCGTGTGACGACACGCCCTTTCCACGGTGGTTCTGTGAGCGCTTGATAGGTTGAAAGCTCGCTCGCAGAGACACGGTCTGGATGATAAA
>SKKW01000151.1:0-3171 GCA_007123535.1 Candidatus Izemoplasma sp.
GTTTGGTCGCCTTTTATTACGCTCACACGAACTCTAAAGAAGCCCTTAACGATGAACGCATTCGTGCCGCACTCGCTCACATTAAACGCGAAGACACGCTTGAAGTTCATGAGTGGCGTGCCCTCATGGAGATGGTGCTTGAGTTGCCAGAACTTATCACACCTTCTCTTAAACCCCATTTAAGCAAACATCTCGAGCATCATTTAAGCCAGATGCAGGGTTGGCATACATCCTATCAACCAAGTCCTATCGATTTGTTTTTTCATCCCAAGGTGGTCTCGTGGACATACGAAAGCATGGATGTCTCTAAGCTTATCCAGGACGTCTTAGAGGCGCTGCATGACGAGGGTTATATGCCCATTCGCTGGCAATGGGAAGGGTGTCGCTCCGCTTCAGCTATAAAGACTTGGCAAAGCATCACGACCACCCAAGCACTCTTATGGATAAAAGAAATGGTCGATTTAAGCCATCAAAATCTTTAGCATTTCAACGTTCATATTAGACAACATCACGTATAATAAATAAGGTTAAGAAAGCGAGGATGAACGATGAAAATACTGAAAATTATAGGCTATGCATTCTTAGGTTTGTTTGTCTTATGGGCCTTCATTGCGATTATGCCCTTACCCCAACAAGTTGAAGGTGAAAATCTCTTTCGTGCGAACGATGGTGAACCTCTAATGATTGCCCACCGAGGCAGTTATCATTTGTTTCCAGAGTCAACCATGGAAGCTTATTGTCATGCGTACACCATTGACGCTAATGTCGTCTTTGAAGCGGACTTAATTCTGACCCAAGACCGTGTGCTTGTGATCAGTCATGACCGAACGTTTGACCGAAACTCAAACTTACCACCGGGTCAAGAAGGTCATTTAGTGAACTACCAAGATCTCATTGATAACCGTGTGAACTTTGCGTATAACAATCGTCTAGAACGTTCCGATGGGTTTCGTGTCGGCGATTTAGTGCCCTTTACTAATTACCGCGGAGAGACCGTCGTACCCACCGATGCGACCTGCCCATCACACATCACCACGCGTGATGAAGAAGTGTTCTTGATTACAACCATTGAAGAGCTCATTCGCGCGTTCCCCAATCAGCGCTACATCTTAGAGATTAAACAATCAGGTGATTTAGGCATCGAAGCACTCGATACGCTCATTGCCTTACTCGATGAGTTGAACGGAGAGGTTGAAGGCGATTTATTCACGCGCGTTTCTGTAGGCACGTTCCACAGAGACATCTACGACCGTTTTGTGGAAATTCATGAAACGACGCACCCGCAATTTTTGTTTTCACCACAAAACGATGTCGTGTTAAATTATTTCATCTTACATCATTTAAGACTGACACAATTTTTTAGAGCGCCGATCAGTTCTTTGCAGGTGCCTAGAGTCGGTGAAGGCTTTAACTTAGCCACACGCCATTTCATTCGCACCGCTCAACGTCATAACATGGCGGTACATTACTGGACCATCAACGATCCAGACGTGATGCGTGAGTTGATTGAACTTGGGGCCGATGGCATCATCACCGATCGTGTCGATCTGATGCGCCAAGTGTTAGATGATATGCAAGATTAGCCGCTTTGCGGCTTTTTTTATGGTTCAAATTACGCTATAATGGAACACGGTGATTTAAATGAGTTTATTAGAGGTCAAAGACGTCACGTTCGGTTATCAAGACATTGCCTTGTTAGAGGGCGCTCAAGTACGTTTATTTGAAGGCGAACACGTGGTTTTAGTGGGCCCTAATGGGACCGGTAAAACGACATTTTTGAAATTGTTAGCGAAATACTTAAAACCGGATCACGGTGTCATTGAAACGTTGCCTAAAATCTCGGTAGGCTACTTAGATCAATACGCGACCTTGCCAGAAGGTCATACGGTGATGAGTTACATGGCTCAGGCGTATGCGTCGCTTTTTGAAAAAGAAGCACAGATGGAAGCGCTCTACGAGAACGCTGCCCGTGCGACAAGCGACCAACAAATGCGTCTGCTTAACCGTGCCGCAAGGTTGAGTGATGAACTCATCGAAGCAAACTTCTATGCCTTTAAAAGCAACATTCTAAAATTGTTACAAGGCTTAGGCATGGCTGAAGATACTCTCACCCTTAAACTTGAACAGTGTTCGGGTGGCATGCGTGCGAAGGTCATGTTAGCGAAACTGCTTTTAGAAGCGCACGATGTGCTCTTACTGGATGAGCCAACGAACTTTTTAGATGTTGAGCATGTGGCTTGGCTCAGTAAGTTTTTACAAAGTTATGCAAAAACCTTTGTGGTCATTTCGCATGACTACGATTTTTTAAGTGAGATTGCGACCGTGGTGTGGGCGTTGGAACGCCGTCAAATAGAGCGTTATAAAGGCACGTTTGAACAGTATTTAAAAGCCTCAGAGTTACGAGCGCTGCAACATCAAAAAGCGTATGAGTCGCAACAGAAAATGATTAAACGCACCGAAGCGTTTATCGCTAAAAACATTGTCCGTGCGTCAACCACTAAACGGGCGCAATCTAGACGGAAAATGCTGGCGAAAACCGTGCGTGTGGCCCCGCCATTAAAAGCACGCCATTATCAGTTTGTTTTTCCACCTGCCACACCCACAGGCCGTGATGTGTTAAAAATTAAAACGTTAGAGATTGGTTATGATGCGCCTTTGATTGATCCTTTATCGTTTGTTATTCGACGCGGTGAAAAAGTGGTCATCACCGGCGAAAATGGCATTGGTAAGACTACGCTTATCAATACAATCACAGGCCATATTGAGGCCCTCGATGGCACGTACCAATGGATTGATACGGCCAAGGTGGCCTATTTTGCGCAAGACAGTGATTTAGACGATCGTCTGACCCCATTTGAGACGGTGCATCAGGCCTATCCACAGTTTGACCGTAAAGCCGTGTTTACGCTGCTCGCTCAACATGGGTTAGATGCGGACCTTGCCAGACGTCCTTTAAAGACGCTTTCAGGTGGTGAAAAAACAAAAGTGCGTCTGGCCTTGTTGCGGCATACTAAAAGCAATGTTTTGGTCATGGATGAACCCACCAATCATTTAGACCAGGCCGCCAAAGAGGCGTTAATGGATGCGCTCATTGAATACCCAGGGACACTCTTGTTAGTCTCGCATGAAGCCTCGTTTTACGGTGCTATTTGTGAGAGTGAACTGAGCTTA
>SKKW01000101.1:0-3159 GCA_007123535.1 Candidatus Izemoplasma sp.
AACTAAACCTCATCAAAGCGATGAACTGTGAATTTTCACAGGGGTATCTTCATGCTAAACCGCAATTCCTTGAAACCATTCTCAAAAATCAAAAATCAAAGGGCCGCTCATGACGACACGCATTTTTCGTGAGCCCAAGCTCACACCCAAAACTTTAAACACACTAAAAACCATCATTCACGAAGGTGAACTGGTGGTTTTTCCTACGGAAACCGTTTATGGCATCGGAGGCGATGCGATGAACGAAGCGGCTATTTTAAAAATTTATCAAGCGAAAGGGCGTCCAAGTGATAATCCTTTAATTCTCCATATTGCGAACCTTTCGATGCTAGACAGCATCGCGTTAGAGATTTCGGAGGATGCAAAGAAGCTGATGGAGCGCTTCTGGCCAGGACCCTTAACGCTTGTCTTTAAAAAACAACCGAATGTTTCACCCAAACTCACTGGGAACTTAGAAACCGTAGCGGTACGGTTTCCAAATCATCCCATCGCAAGACAATTTATCGAATCCGTCAATGTCCCCATTGCGGCGCCAAGCGCGAATCTATCTGGGAGACCTTCAAGCACCCTATTTGAACATGTGTATGAAGATTTAAACGAAAAAGTCGCCGCGATTGTGGACGGTGGACAGAGCACGCTAGGGCTTGAGTCGACCGTTTTGGATGTCTCAAGCGACATACCCATCCTCTTGCGCCCTGGCACCATCAGTGCAGATATGATTGAAAGTGTCTTACGTAAACCGATTCAAGCCGGGCATCCTGCAAAGCACCACGAAACACCTAAGGCTCCAGGTATGAAATATAAACACTACCAACCCCGCGGTCATGTGACGCTTTATGACGGCCCAGAAACGTTCATTATTCAAGCAATGAGCCGTGACATTAAGCGTACTAAAGCCAAAAATTTAGCGGTCATTGCGGTGGATGAAGTGGCTCAATCGTTACCGCCGTGTTGTCTTTACACGTGGGGCTCGTTGTATGAACCTCAGACGCTTGCAAAACGTTTATATGAACGTTTGAGAACAATGGATGACCATGATCACGACGTCATTTTCATTCATGGACTTCTAGAAGATCCACTCTCTCAAGCCGTCATGAATCGCCTAGAAAAAGCGGCCCATCGAATTATAAAAAAATAGACCTCCACTTGGAGGTCTATTTTAGTGTCAACTCATACTTCATTTCAGCCACATGGGCTAAGGTTTGATACACACTGCAGTAACGCGTTGCTTTTTCAAACGCACTTTCTATTTTCTTTTCAGCGCCTTCAGGTACGCCTTTGACAACGACCTTAACAAGCACATGGTTTAACATCGTAGGAACTTCTTCACGTTTGATCCCTTCGATGTCATATTGGATCGATTCAATCTCTAAGCGTTGTTTATCTACAATGCTTTGGAAGGTGTGATTTAAGCAGCCACCAAGACCACCTAAAAGCAAATCGTAAGGCGCTAATGCCCCTTTTTCAGGTCCTAATCTCACGGTTCCATTAGGCGCATGTAGTAAGCCGTTGTACTGATGATCAAACACAATTTTCACTCGATTTGGCATCGATTAAGCCTCCTTATTTTCTTTGTATCGTTTTAAACAAGCATCAATGAGTTGGTTGGCTTCCTCGTGATCATAAAACTCATGGACTTCAACAATTTTGTTTTGTTGTAAATCCTTATAGGTTTTAAAGAAATGCTTTATTTCCCGAAGCATATGGGTAGGAACATCTGCCATCGACTGAATGTGCTCAAACCGAGGGTCTTTGTCCATCACCGCAATGATTTTTTGGTCTTTTTCTTCGTTATCAAGCATGTCTAAGTAACCAATGACGCGTGCATCGACAATGCATCCAGGAAATGTTTTCGTCGACGCTAAGATGAGAATATCTAAAGGGTCGTTATCTTCCGCCAGTGTAAACTCAATGTAGCCATACTCTGCGGGATAGGTCATTTCTGAATATAACACACGATCCAGTTTGATGCGATTACGTTGCTTGTCAATTTCATATTTGTTTTTGGTTCCCATCGGGATTTCTACGATGGCTTCGACGACTCTAGTGCCCATGATTGACCTTCTTTCTCATCATAATATGTTCAATGTTCGCATCCATGAAACGCTCACCATAGGGCTCATAACCTAAACGTTCATAGAACCCCTGAACTTGTATTTGTGCGCCAAGTTCTAAGCGTTGAATACCATGCTTTTTAGCATGGTGTTCAATCGCTTGCATCAAGGCTTTACCAATGCCAAGCGACCGATAAGGTGATAACACGGCGACACGGCCGACTTTATTTTTGTAAAGCCTTGCAGCCCCCACCACCACCCCATTTAAAATGGCGTTAAAATGGGTGGCTGAATCGTCCCATGAGTCAAACTCCTCTTCCCAAGAGACTGCTTGTTCTAAAATGAACACTTGACCACGCACTTTAAAGTGGTCCATAATGGCCTTCTTAGAGCGTGCTTGACGTACTTTTAGCATCATTTTCACCTCTATTAATTATACATGAAATGCTTTGAAATTCAATGAATGTGTGCTAAAATAGAACGAACTAAAACCCTTACACAAGGAGTGCACATGCATGATTGACCTGTCTAACCCCAGCACCCTCGTACTCATCGCATTAGGCGCCATCAGTGTGTTTGCTGTTTTAGCCTTTGTGTTATTTAAGACAAAGCAAGCACCAACCTTTGATCCAAGTGAGAAAGTGGCCACCTTAACGACCTTAATTTCTTTAGAAAACATCCAAAACGTTTCGTTTGTGCGAAACAAAATCAATCTGACCGTCAAGGATGTCGATGCCCTTGATTTAGAGGCTATTAAAGCCACTGGCATCACAGCATTTAATATTGTTGGGCCAACACTAAAATTCCATTATGCGTCTCATACCACGACAGAAGCGGTGTATGAAGCGCTTAAACAAACTGTAGAAAGATAGGTGATTTCATGCACAAAGACTTCGTCATTACCAACAAACAAGGGCTCCATGCCCGTCCAGCAACGCTATTAGTTGCCAGAGCTAATTCGTTTACCAGTCATAAAATTCTTTTAACGTATGAGGATGAGACGGTTGATTTAAAGTCAATCATGGGTCTCCTGTCTTTAAGTATTCCTAAAGGCTCCTTAGTGCGCATCACCGTTGATGGCGAAAACGCTGCGACGGTGTTAGAA
>SKKW01000027.1:0-3126 GCA_007123535.1 Candidatus Izemoplasma sp.
CAATTGCGATTGCCGTTTTGGGCATCTGTTCAGCGCTTGCGGTGACCAACCGTGTGGATAACGCCATTGCGATGGGGTTAGCGGTTGTGTTTGTGGTCACGATGAGTTCACTCACAGTGTCTTTAATAAGAAATTTTATTCCCAGTCGCGTACGTATGGTCACCTACATGGTCATCATATCGTCTTTCGTCATCATGGTTCAACTGTTCTTAGAAGCATTTTTCCCACTCATTGCGGCGGCTTTAGGGGCTTTCTTAGGTCTCATCATTACCAACTGTATTGTCATGGGCCGTGCTGAGGCGTTTGCGGTGAAAAATCCATTGCGCTATACGTTTTTCGATGGCATCGCGAATGGTTTAGGTTATACCTATGTGCTCGTGATTGTAGCAGTTGTCCGGGAGTTGTTAGCGTTTGGGACCATTCTTGATGTGAGAATTATGCCAGACACCTGGACAAACTGGGTCGTCATGGCGTTAGCACCAGGAGGCTTTTTCGTCCTAGGATTACTCATTTGGGCTTTAAGAGAACTCACCAACAACTTCGAAACGGTCTCGGAATAGGAGGGGCATGATGGTAGATATAGTCGATTTATTTATTACCTCGGTACTCACACAAAACATTGCGCTAACCTTTATTTTGGGGATGTGTCCTCTGATTGCGATTTCGACCAACGTCAAAAACGCTAAAGGGATGGGCATTGCGGTCATCTTCGTGGTGACCTTGACGGGCATCATTAACTACCCCATCTATTTGTTGTTAAGAGCGACTGGCACTGAAACACTGGCGCTGTTAGTCTTTATTACAACGATTGCGGCGACGGTTCAGTTTTTGGAGCTCTTCATCGAAAAGTATTTTCCCAAAATGTACAACAGTTTTGGTCTTTTCTTACCCTTAATCACCGTTAACTGCGTCGTTTTAGCGGTTTCATTATTCTTTGTGAACCGTGAATATAACTTTATTCAAACCGCGACCTTCTCGTTTGGGGCAGGCATTGGGTGGTTTTTGGCCATCGTTTTAGTCGCTGGCATTCGCGAAAAGCTAGCCAAAAATACGGGCATTCCTCGTGGTTTAGCTGGCCGTGGCATCGTGTTTATCATTCTTGGTATTTTATCGCTGGCCTTTATCGGCTTTACTGGACTCTCAATCTTTTAAAAAGGACGTGATCCTATGGATCTAATATTTATCCCGATTATTCTTATTGCGGTGCTAGTGGTGATCACCCTGATCATCATTTGGGCCGATAACTTTTTTGGTACTGCAGGAGAACGCTCACTCATTGTCAACGAGGAAAAAGAAATTCCTGTTACCGACAGTGATACGGTACTCAATATTCTGACCAAAGAGAAAATCTTTATTCCATCAGCGTGTGGCGGAAAAGCGACGTGTGGCTTTTGTAAAGTACGCATCACTGAAGGGGGCGGCGATGTCAGACCAACCGAAGAACCCTTCTTAGATAAAGAACAAAAAGCGAATAACGTGCGATTATCCTGCCAGGTGAAAGTACGCGAAAACATTAAAGTTGAAATCCCCAAAAGTTTACTGGGTGCTTTAGAATATAAAGCAAAAGCCATCAAAGTTGAGGATTTAACGTATGATACAAAGCTCGTACGCTTTAAGTTGATCGAACCGGATACGATGGAATTCAAACCTGGACAGTATGCGCAAATTAAAGTCCCAGGCATCGAAATCATTCGTGCCTACTCCATTGCTTCTGACCCTAATGATCCACATCACATCGAGTTTATCATTCGTTTGGTTCCGGGTGGACTTGCGACAACCTTTGTTCATAAAGCCCTCTTAGCAGGTGATGACATCATCATTACTGGACCTTACGGCGATTTCTTTTTACGAGAAGATAGTAAACGCGACATGGTGTGCATTGCTGGGGGTTCTGGTAAAGCACCGATTCGCTCGATTTTATATCGTTTACAAGACATGGGTATGCCTAGAAAAGTGCGCTATTTCTTTGGTGCTAAGGCTGTGAAAGATCTTTACTACACCGAAGAAATGCAAGCCATTGCAAAAGAATTTCCAAACTTTCAATACATCCCTGCCTTATCGCATCCAGAAGAAGACGATCACTGGAAAGGCGAGACGGGTCTGATCACCGATGTGCTTGATCGGATGACAGGCGATTTGAGCGAAAGTGAAGCGTATCTTTGTGGCTCACCAGGCATGATTGATGCGTGCATCAAAGTACTGAAAAAACACGACATTAAAAATGAAAACATTTTGTACGATAAATTTGGTTAAAAAGATTGCCACCGCTTAGCGGTGGCTTTTTTGGAAGGAAGATAGGTATGAAAATTGCATCAGTTTTTATTGTAATAATGGCGCTTTTGACACTCAGCGCATGCAACAGACAAACATCGTTTGAGCGGCGTATGGATGACGCCTGGGATGACATTGAGAGTTATATATTAACGATGGATGGTAACCGTGAAGGCGTCAGTATTGAGCGATTCGATTTTCTTTGTTACACCTTTGAACTAGAGGCATTTTCACCCTCAGATATTTGCATGTATTTTGTCACGGTGACTCATCCGTTTGACCGGAATAATCACATGGTTATTTCACATCGCTTTGATGAAAATCGCAACGTCTTTGCGCATGAACCTTTAATTAATGATTTAGCACTCGACGCTGAAATGGCCACATTCAAAGATTTTTTAACCGAAAGTGAGATTGAGTTTGAGTTCGGACAACGTAATTGAAAAAGTTTCATTTTTACTTCACAAGATTTTCAATTTAAGGTATAATAGAAAAAAATTCACAAATTCCACATTTTTTTCGCAAGATTTGTTCACAAATTCCACAACTTGTGGTATAGTTGTATTAACCTCCTATATATAATAGGATGGCTCGCTCTTTGAGCGCTAATATTGGTATAAACTACTTAAGTTTTAGAGCGCTAAAAACTTAAGTGGATTATATAAAAACTTGTATTCATATTATGAGAGGAGAAACAAGTAATGAAAAAATTATTATTAGCTTTATCATTTCTTGTGCTAGTATTTGGCCTCGCGGCTTGTGGTGAAGATACACCACCGAGCGTGCCAACTTTGTCTGGCGTAGGAAGTGTAACCCTCACCGTAGGGGATTCATTTGACCCACTAGCAGGTGTTA
>SKKW01000116.1:0-3115 GCA_007123535.1 Candidatus Izemoplasma sp.
ACCGACGTGGATTATGTTAAATGGGATATGAATCGTCATTTTTCAGACCTTTTTTCTCGGGGGGTAGAGCCAAGAGAACAAACGAAACTGGCACATCGTTATGTGTTAGGGCTTTATCAACTCTTAAAGCGACTCAAAGACACCTTTCCTCATGTGCTTTTTGAGTCCTGTTCCAGTGGGGGGAACCGTTTTGATTATGGTATGCATGCGTTTATGCCTCAAGCGTGGACGTCTGATAACACCGATGCGTACGAACGCTTAATCATACAACAAGGCACCTTGCGTGCCTATCCGCTTTCGACGTTATCCAATCATGTCAGCGCGTCCCCGTCCCATCAAGTCATTAGGCAAACGCCCATTGACACCAGATTTAACGTCGCCAGTTTCGGGGTGCTTGGTTATGAACTGGATCTAAGACGGCTGTCACCTTTTGATCGAAAACTGATTAAGCGTCAAACAGCGTTTTATAAACGCCACCGAAAAATCCTACAGTTTGGCACGCTTTATCAGTGTAGACTTGAGCATGATTGGCTCTTTTGGGTCGTCAACGACACCCAAACCGAAGCGTTGTGTGGCCTTTATAAAGGGTTAAACACGCCTAATCCACCGATCCAGTATGTGGCTTTAGATGGCCTGAAACCAAGTTCAACGTACCACTTATCGGCCCGGGAACAAGCTGAAAGCTTAAAACGTTTTGGCGATTTAGTGAAGCATGCACTGCCCATTCCCTTAAAAGCGCATGGGACATTATTCAATCAACTTGCCAATCACGTGCTCTTTAAAACAGAAAGTGAAGACATCACGCTTTCAGGCAGTCAAATCAAGCATCCCGGCATTCGTTTAAAAACGCCCTTTATGGGCAGTGGGTACCATGAGGCATTACGCGTGATGCCAGATTTCGCATCACGACTTTATATCTTACGTGAGGTAAACGATGAATAATCTACCAACGATTCAACCTAAAACGCGCTGGATTTTTGCGTTTGCAGGCTTAGGCAAAGACGCCATGTTTGCGATGAGCACCATCATGTTGTTTTATTTTAATGCCCTCTTAGGCATCTCTTCGGCGTTTTTAGGTACGATGATGATGCTCGCACGAATTTGGGACGCCGTGAATGACCCCATCATGGGCGGCATCGTCTCGAACACCAAAAGCCGTTTTGGAAAATTCAGACCATGGATTTTGATTGGGTCTGTCCTTAACGGTGTGATTTTAATCATTTTATTCTCTAATCCTTCTTTTGGACCAAACTCACTTCAAATGCTCGCGTTTGTGAGTGTCTTTTATGTCCTTTGGGGGATGACGTATACGTTGATGGACATTCCGTTTTGGTCGATGATTCCAGCCTTAAGTCAATCGCAAAAAGAACGCGAAAAAATCACCGTCTTAACGCGTCTATTCACATCCATTGGCTATTTCATCATTGCGGCGGCGTTCTTAGATTTAGCCAGCCTTTTAGGCGGAGGCACCACGGAAGTGGCACGGATTCAAGGGTTCTTTATCTTAAGTATCATTGTCGCGGTCGTGTTCATCTTAAGTGAACTGTTTATGGTACTAAACGTCAAAGAAAACGTGGTTGTCAAAGAAGAAGAGATCATCACCTTAAAGAAGATGTTTCAACTGCTTAAACAAAACGATCAATTGTTGGTGGTCATGGGCGTGGTGTTGATTGCGAACTTTACCCTTTATGTGACCAGTGGGATGGCCATTTATTTCATCACCTACGACATTGGCAACGAAGGGCTTTACATCATCTTTATTGGCGCAGGGGGCGTCTTACAAGTCATTGGTTCTTTGATGTTTCCGTTGCTTAAAATTAAGTTCAATCGTAAAGGTATTTTTAATGTCGCGATGGGCTTACAGTTGTTAGGCTTTGCCTTACTATTAGTCAACGCTTTTGTGCTTTCAAACGTCGTGTTCTTGTTGTTTGCGTTTGGGGCGCTCATCTTTTTGGGCCAAGGCTTTCAAATGGTCCTTCAGACGGTCTTATTATCGGATACGGTTGAATATGGCGAATACTTAACGCATCAACGCAGTGAAGCGCTCGCCTTTAGTGTGCAAACGTTTATCGTCAAACTGGCGATGGGTCTATCTTTAGGCGTCATCGGCATCGGTTTAGCGCTGTTTCAGTTTGCGACGCCGATTGAAGTCAACGGTGAGATCATCACTCAACCACAATCAAGCATCACCTTAGTGGGGATGCGACTGTTGATGTTTTTAGTGCCGATGATTGGCTTGTCAATCTCTTTATGGCTATTCAATAAAAAACATACGCTGAATGAAACGCGCTATGAAGACATTGTTAAACAACTCCGTGCGCGAGGTGAATACGATGAAACACCATCCGCAAAATGACGCTTGGACCTTTAAACAAGGGTTTACAAAAAAAGACCTCAAAGGGTTTGAGGGGACACCCGTAGACATCCCTCACACGATGCAGGAAGTGCCACTGCACTATTTTGACGACCAAATCACCGCCATCGAAGGTGTCTATCAAAAAACCCTCGAAATACCACCTGAACAAGACAAACGTTATTTTATTCGTTTTGAAGGCGTGATGGCGCGTTGTGATGTCTATTTTAATGAAACGCATGTGTGTCATCATAAAGGCGGGTTTACCCCGTTTGAGATTGAGGTTCATCCTACCAAAGAACCTTGTGTTTTGACGGTGCACGTCGATGCGAAAGAAACCGCGGATACCCCGCCGTTTGGCGGCGTCATTGATTATTTAACGTATGGCGGCATCTACCGTGAAGTGACGCTGATTGAGCGGCCCAAGCGGTTTTTTAAACATGTCTTAATCCACGGCGACGCGCAGACGCTAACGACGCGCTTGATCCCTGAAGCCATGGTGGAAGAAAAGGCCACGGTCAAGATCGAATGGTTTGACGATAACACGCGTGTGAAAGAGACCACTCAAGAGGTCTCTTTAGATGAGATAACGACCATTGTAGAACCCCATACCCTTACCTTATGGACGCTAGAGGCACCAAAACTTTACGATGTTCTCATCACCCTTGACGGTGAGGTTGTTAAGCGATTACGTACCGGCATCCGTGTTGTCAGTGTCGATCAAGACCACTTTTATTTAAACGGCGAGCCTGTCTTTTTACG
>SKKW01000042.1:0-3092 GCA_007123535.1 Candidatus Izemoplasma sp.
AACACTTCATTGGTGAAGCCCGTAAACGCATCCATCTTTTTATAAAGTTTTTTGTCCGTGGTAAAGGTCCCCACATGAGGCACACGGTAAAGCTTATTTTCTTTCACGAGTTGATCGATGGCCTTACGAACCGTCATCCTTGAAACATCATACTGCACCGCTAAGTCCCTTTCTGAAGGGATGGGGGCGTTAAAGCCAAGTGAGGCAATGCCCTCTTCGAGCACCTTCGCTAGGTGATGATATTTCGCTTCCATAGTCTTCCTCCCTTAAAAGCCTTGCGGCTGCCTGGTCTAGAACTATTGTAACACACGGATGGGTGTTTAGAATAGAGGCAGGATGCTTTGTGGTGATGGGCCCATCAAGCATCGCTTTCACCGCTTCAGCCTTTTCTTCACCAAACGCCACAAGCCATAAGGATTTTGCCTTCATCATCGTTTGAATGCCCATGGTCACAGCTTTTTTAGGGACCTCACTGAGTGAGGAAAAATCTCCCTGGTTTGCATGACGTGTATCTTCCGTTAACGTCACATGATGCGTGTGACTTTCAAACGAAGTCCCCGGTTCATTAAAAGCAATGTGGCCGTTTTGACCGAGACCCATATACAAACGATCTAGACCACCAAGGGTATGAATCAACGCATCATACGCTTTAGGGTCGCCCTGTGTGGGCGGAAAGTGTTGTTGGTGACTCGGTAAGTTCACATGCTTAAAGAGATGATGGGTCATGTACGCTTTGAATGACCCAGAATGCGATTGGTCAAGTTCTAAGTACTCATCGAGATTGAACGTATCAATGTCTTTGAACTGATGGGCACCTAAAGTCAAAAACGTTTCATAGACGTCTTTATATGTGTTGCCTGTCGGTAGGCCCAAGTTTGCTTTAGGGGTGGTCTTGATTAAGGTCGCCATGTCCTGTGCAATGGCCTTAATGGCGGACGCTTTGTCGCGGTATATAAATACATTCATACTATCCCTCTTCAATTAATGGTATATACCACATTATATAAATTTAGGCGTTATTTTGTCAATTAATTTCATTTTTTTGCACTACAGTACCCTTTTAATGAATTTCGTTGACAAAAAAGCGCTTTCTTTATATAATACAATTTATACTGGTGTATACCAAAAAGGAGGTGACCTATGGTTGAAGCAATCCCCTGCTCTCGGATTCAGATTGTGGAGGCCGTAGACGATTATCAAGCTGCGATCACGCTTGCCGCAAAACCGCTTTTGGAAGAAGGCTTTATTGAAACGCCTTACATCCAGGCGATGCTTGATGCGTTAGAGACGCATGGTCCTTACATTGTCTTAGCCGATCATTTTGCTTTGCCTCATGCCAGACCGTCTGAAGCGGTCAAACAAACTGGGTTGAGTTTGTTGTTGGTACGTGAAGCCGTCGATGTTAAGACCAATCCCGTCCATGTGTTTATTGTCTTAGCTGCTAAAGACGACCATGCACACATTAAAGTGCTCGGTGGTCTGGCTGAGTTTCTGATGGAGCCACAGAATATCCAAGATATCATTGCCGCATCGACGCGTGATGATGTTCACACACTCTTAAAAGAAAGGTGGACGCTGACATGAAAATCTTAGCGGTCTGCGGGTTTGGTGTTGGAAGTTCTTTAATCTTAAAGATGACCATCACCAAAGCACTTAAAGAATTAGGCCTCGATGCGGAAGTGGTCAACACCGACATTACGGACGCAAAATCGTATCGTGCCGATGCGATCTTTACCTCACCGCAGTTTGTCTCGGATCTTACAGGTTCCGTCAAAGCAACGCTTTATCCCATCAACAAGTATTCGGATAAAGAAGAAGTGAAACAACAACTTAAAACCTTATTCAACCAAAACTAAATTTGAAAAAAGGAGTTCACACACGGTATGAATGCTTTTTTAGAAGCGATTATTAGTTTTTTTAGAAATCCTCCCTTTTTACTTGGTCTCATTGCGGTCGTTGGTTTAGCCTTACAGAAAAAACCAATCGATAAAATTTTAAAAGGTGGCTTTTTAGCAGCCTTTGGGATGTTCATTATTGGTATTGGGGTCGACGTTTTAGTCGGCGCGATCTTACCTTTAAACATTCTTTACCAAGGCATCTATGGCACTGAAGGCACAGTACCAGGCTTAGGTGTCGATGCGTATACCGCTCAATATGGGTCGATTGTTGGCCTTGCGATGCTGGTTGGTTTTGTGATTCACTTATTGATTGCACGTTTTACCAAAGTTAAAACGGTCTTCTTAACCGGACACTTCCTTTGGTGGATGCCCTTTATCTTTGTTGCCGTTGCGGTGGGTGGCGGAATCACAGCAGACTGGGCGCTTGTCGTATGGGGTGGCTTACTCTCAGCCCTTTACTGGTCGTTTATGCCTTACATTTTACGTCCCTTTGTCCGTGAAGTCATCGGCGACGATTCCTTTACTTTAGGACACCCATCAGGGTTCTTAGCGTTACTTGCGGGGACCATCGCAAAATACGTTGGTAACAAAGAAAATTCAACCGAAGATCTCAAACTTCCTGCAGGACTTTCCTTCTTCCGTGAAGTTTCAATCACCGGTTCAATTGTGATTTTCATCACCTTTATCGTCAGTGGTTTAGCGCTTGGTGGTTTTGATAACGACCAAGGGTTATTTACTTTTTCACTCATGCAAGGCTTACAGTTTGGTGTGGGTCTCATTATTTTACTCCAAGGCGTACGGATGTTAGTCAATGAAATCGTCCCTGCGTTCCAAGGGATCTCTGAAAAACTGATTCCTGATGCACAACCAGCGTACGACTGCCCCTTACTGTTTAACTACAAACCTAACGCGTTATTAATTGGCTTCGTGGTCGCGATGGTCGTTTCAACCACACTCATCATCATCTCGAATGCCTTTAACATCTTTGGCGTGTTGCTGATTCCTCTGATCATTACCAGCTTCTTTGAATGTGGTACAGCTTCCATCATCGCTGAAGGTCAAGGCGGTGTGCGTGGTGCGGTCATTGGGACCAGTGTCGCCGCGGTTGCGATGGTCTTAGTCCTTGGCTTATCGCTCACCTTCTATCAAGCGACTATTCAAGACTGGATGCTCATCTTTGGCGGAAACGATATG
>SKKW01000026.1:0-3069 GCA_007123535.1 Candidatus Izemoplasma sp.
ATTTTTTTACCGGCGGTCTTATTGATTTTCTTTGTGATTCCGATTTGGGACCAGATTAAAGAGAATCAAGGCATGCGTGTGGCTTTACAAGGGGTCATTGCGGTGGCCATTGGTGTGATTGCGGCGACAGGCTTTAGAATGTTTCAGTCGCTGCCTTTCACTTGGGATAGCTTAGCGGTGTTAGCGGTGGTCACCCTCGTGATGTTGTCACGGAAAATCTCAGCGCCATGGGTCGTCTTAGCTATTGTTACCTTAGGGTTTATACTATAATGTTCATTGTCTAGAATCGTTGTTTTTTTAACATCTTTAACGTATCATGAACACATTAAACATGACGGGTGAAAACCAATGGCCATTTGGAAAATCATAAAAAGAATCTTTTTTAATACGTATGCTAAAGGCTTCTTTTTTAGCTATTTATTTATGATTCTTATTGGTGCAATCTTATTATCTTTACCGATCAGTGTCAGAAGTGAGGCATCACTGAACTGGGTCGATGCGCTTTTTACGGCGGCGAGTGCGCTAAGCGTGACGGGGTTATCAACGATTGTCGTCGGTGAAACCTTTACGGTGTTTGGGCTCGTCATCCTACTACTATTGATACAGTTTGGTGGCATGGGTCTCACGATGATGGTGGCTTTGTTTTGGCTCATTGCGCGAAAGAAAATCGGTTTCCGGGAACGCTCGATGATTATGACCGATCAAAATCAGTTCAGTCGACGAGGCATGGTGCGCTTTGTTCGAAATGTGCTCATCATGGTGTTCATTATTGAAGTGGTAGGGTTTCTGATTATCAGTCATTATTTATTTTTTAGAGGCTATTTCGCCTATGGTGAAGCCTTGTTTCAAGGGCTGTTTTTAGCCATCTCACTGACGGCGAATGCGGGTTTTGACATTGCGCCCAACGCGGACAGCTTTCAAATGTTTTCAAGCGACATTCTGATGCAAATTTTTGGGATCATATTAATGTTTTTAGGGTCTGTGGGGTACTGGGTGTTGGCTGAGTTCAAAGAATGGTTAAGTGCTTTATGGCATAAAGAAAAATATCGCTTTAGTTATTTTGTTAAACTCATATTTAAACTTCATGTCTTCTTTGTGTTGTTTGGGGCCATCCTCATTGGTGTTTTTGAATCATCACAGTTTTTGAGCGATAAGAACCCTGTTGAAGCTATTTTTTATACACTCTTCATGAGTATTACCACACGCAATGCTGGCTTCTCAACCATGGATGTCAATGATTTCATGCCACACACGCGGATGATTTTGTTAGCGTTAATGTTTATCGGTGCGTCACCAAACAGTTTTGGTGGGGGCATTCGCACAACCTCGATTGTGTTAGTCATCTTAAGCATTCGCGCGTTTGCTTTAGGTCGCTTTGAAGTGGTTATTAACCGTAAACGCATTAAAGATGAAACAGTCTATAGAGCTTTTGTTGCTTTGAGTGCGGGCTTACTGATTGTCTTCACAGGTTCGATTCTATTAAGTGTCATCGAATCATTCCCCTTAGAAGCGGTGATTTTTGAGGTCACGAGTGCTTTTGGAACGACAGGACTTTCGATGGGCATCACGAGTCAACTTCATACACTCAGCAAACTCATTTTAGTGGTCATTATGTTTATTGGACGCTTGGGGATTTTAGCGTTAGTGATGATGTTCAAACCCGATGTGGTGCTTAAAGCACGCCATAAATACTTAGAAGTGGATATCATTGTAGGATAAAATAAAACCGAGGCTTTGACATTTCTCAAAGCTTCGGTTTTTCTTATTTTTTGATAGGGGTTCCAAACTCAATAGATTCAATCGTCAATGAGTCAAGTTTTTTAACATCGGCTTGATCGAGGACAAAATCTAACGCAAGGTTGGTTTTGATGTTTTGGGTTTTGCTTGACCTTGGTAAAGGCAAGACGTTTTTTTCTAGAGGATAACGCAAGCAAATTTGCGCGGGCGTCACGTCATATTTTTTAGCCATTTCATGAATCAGTGCATGGTCTAAAATATGGCCACGTCCAAGGGGTGAGTATGCTTGGACAACGATGTCATGCGCATGACAATAACGTATCAATTCTTCTGGAAAGTGGCCGATATGACATTTAATTTGATTGACATGGGGCAACATTTCACAATGTTTTTGTAGATTTTTTAAGTCCTGCAACTCAAAATTAGAGACGCCAATGGCACGCACTCGACCCGACTTATAAAGATCAATGAGACCATTAAACGCGGCGACATTGCCGGCGTCATGTTCACTATATTTTTGATCCCATGGCCATGGCGCATGAATCAAAAACAAGTCCAATGTTTCAAGTTTTAAGCGTTTTAACGAGGCCTCATAGGCGTCAATGGCGCCTTGATATGATTTGATGCTGGCGTCGAGTTTGGATGTGATAAACAGTGTTTCACGGTCTAAACGACTGTCCCGAATAGCTTGACCGACCATCTCTTCGTTCATATAGATGGCAGCAGTGTCAATGTGTCGATACCCAGCTTTAAGTGCTTCAAGGACCGCTTGATAGGCTTCTTCACCTTTGAGTGGTGCGGTGCCAAACCCGACTGCGGGAATGATGGGTCCATGACTCATTTGAAAGGTTCTCATGTCAAATCCTCCTTAGGTTAAAATGCGAAAAGCCTCAGGTTCAGGGCTTTGTTTGATGGTGTCGTGTGTGAGTGAATCAATCGTCCCTGGGTGGTGTGTTTTTAGAGCGTCAAGGGCCGTTTTAATTTGGTGTTCGCTGCCGAAAAAAACCCCTTCAACGGAGCCGTCCGATCGGTTACGCACATGACCTTTAAGCCCGTGTTGCTTTGCAAGGTGGGCAATATGATACCGCATGCCAACCCCTTGTACGACGCCAGTTAAATGAAATGTAACGCCCATCTTGGCACCTCCTTACTTGATTTTAGTATAGCATAAGCGAGACAGTCTGATGAAGATTGACTTTTTAGAGGACTTGGTTAAGGGCTTTCACGTATGCTGAAAATATGGTAAAATTAGCTGAGGTGATGCTATGGGTTTTACGCTTATTGCAGGTGTGTTCTTGGTTATCGCGCTCATCATTGCTTACTACATGGAAA
>SKKW01000106.1:0-3034 GCA_007123535.1 Candidatus Izemoplasma sp.
ACATCAAAGTGTTCACGATAAAACACATCACTCGAATGAATAGTGCCTTGTTTTAAGGGAATCTGAAGCGATTGTGCCGCTTCAACAAGCGCTTGGTTCAACCCTTGATCTGGATAAGTATAAGGTTTATCATAGTTGCCATCTTGTGTTTTAGCGTAACTTGATTCACTCCAAGCCGCGTCCGCAAGTAAGACATCATAGAGGGCCAAGCTGCCGTCATAGGCGCCACAAGAACCCACACGAATGATTGCCTCTACATCGTAAAACTTAAACAACTCATAAGAGTAAATCCCAATACTCGGCATGCCCATACCGCTGCCCATAACACTGATTTTTTTACCCTGATAAGTTCCCGTAAAACCAAACATGTTTCTAACCGTATTAAATCGGGTCACATTTTCTAAATACGTCTTAGCAATAAACTCTGCACGTAACGGATCACCAGGCATTAAAACAATGTTCGCAATATCGCCTTTTTTTGCTTCAATATGAGGGGTAGACATAATGATTCCTCGCTTTCTTTTTAATAGGATTCTTTTGCTTCTTGACCTTGAATGATGGTCACACCATTGCTGGTCCCAATGCGTGTGGCACCCGCGGCGACCATCGCTTCAACATCCGCGAGCGTTCTAACTCCACCACTGGCTTTGACCCCTTTACCATTGGCCGCTGCAGCCATTAACTTAACGGCTTCTACCGTCGCACCCGCAGGACCAAACCCGGTCGATGTTTTAACGAAATCAGCCCCTGCTTCAAACGCTTTTTCACTAGCTCTTGAAATGGTTTTAGGGTCTAAATAACAGGTTTCTAAAATGACTTTTAACACGTGGGATTGACACGTCTCTTTGAGCGCTTTAACTTCTTGCGCAAATTTATCATATTCACCCGCAAGTAACCAACCGATGTTAGCGACCATATCAATTTCATCAGCGCCTTTTTTTAACGCATCCAGCGTTTCATAAACTTTTGTCTCAGTGGTGTTTGCACCGAGTGGAAAACCGATGACAGTGCACGTTAAGACATCTGATTTTTTGAGACTTTCGGCGACGTAAGATACCCAAGTGGGTTGCACGCAAACACTCTTAAAATCAAATTCAATGGCTTCTTCCAGAAGTTTATCGATGTCTTCTTTCGTGCCTGTTGCTTTTAAAAACGTGTGGTCAATCAGTTTGTTCATGGTGTAACCTCCGTAATCGTTTGTTATAAAATTGTACCAAAGGCCCTGAGGCCATCACATAGACAATGGTGCCATACGATAACGACCCAATGTCGTTAAAAAAGAGTCCGTTAATGATTAAAGTCGCGATGACTGGAAAAATCTCAATAGACATTCTTGAAAGCGCCATTTTAGTGGTATTAAATAGTTCCATAATGAGTAACATGACTTCCTCAAACACACCAGCAGGAAAGCGTGTTTGCATCAACATCGCACCCCCTAAAGGAATGGTGAGAATGCCGCTTAGAAACGTCAGCGCTTGAGCAAAAAAGGTTTGTGGTGCGTAATTGACTAAAATCACCAAATCAAACAAGTCAATCAGTGCGCCAACAAAGAAAATCGGAAAAAAGATAAACCCATAAACCCAACTTCTTCTGATGAGCATCACTAAAAATGTCAAAATGAATAATATGACAATCGCAGACATACCAATAGTCAGCGGTGATATGCGAGCCACACTAACAAATAAACTGTCCCAAGGGCCCACACCTAACGTGCTTTTAATGAGCATGACCACACCAAACGCAATGCTTAACGCGCCACTCCCATAGTATATAACATCTTTTACAATCGTTCTAGATTTTTTCATAAGCATCAAACCATCGTCCCATCGTCTTTAGTTGTAGTGCTAACACGGGTGGTAAAATCATCGCTAAGATGACGCTCCCCACATTGACAGCGCCTAAACCAAAGCCGCCGATGATTCCTAACAATACCGCCAACGCAATCGCAAAAAATTCAACGCCTAGACGAATCACAAACACGTTATTGCTACGGAAAAGACTCATTAAGAGTAACATCACTTCATCAAATATCGCGGCGGGAAAACGAGTTAAGATGACCAACACTAAGCCAAAAATTAAAACACTCACACCAAGTACATAAAAGACAAAACGAAGACTCCATAGTTCGGGATAATAATCACGAAAGACTAAAAGATCCCAAAAGTCAATAAACAAAGAAATTGTGAATATTGGTATTCCAATCAACAAATACCGCCATGACCTGCGACCTATTAGGACCAACAACAACAGCGTGCTTTGAATGATAAAGGAACTCATGCCCAACGTCATCGTGCCCTCACCGAGCCACTGATTGACAAAGGTCGCTAAATTATACGTGACCGTATCCCAAGCACCCGCGCCCAGCCGAGAACGAAACAACATATTAACACCAAGACCCACCATAAATAAGCCTAACAGGTATTGGAGACTTCGTTCAAAGGGGCTGCGGCGAAAATTAGTCATGCAACACAGCCTCACAACGGGCACATAACCCTTCAGCGTTTGTCTCACCCACATGCCAACAACGATCACAAGTGGTGCCTTCTTTTAACGTGACTGTGATGTCCGTTGTGTCTGAAGAAATGAGTTTAACACTGGAAACAATAAAGATTTTTTCTAAGCGATCAAACCCTTTTAAGAGAGTTTGATCTTCATCATTCA
Organism: Candidatus Izemoplasma sp.; assembly: GCA_007123535.1. Taxonomy (GTDB): domain Bacteria; phylum Bacillota_I; class Bacilli_A; order Izemoplasmatales; family Izemoplasmataceae; genus CSBR16-87. The sequence continues at coordinate 2,662 of SKKW01000106.1, forward strand.
CATAAAGATCTAGGTGTGCTTGCAAGCTTTTACCAATGATCTTCTCATTCCGTGCTTCTTCTAACGCTTTTAAGACGCGATCACGGAAGACCAACAAACGTTTAAAACGGTCACTTAAAGCCGCATCTTTGGCATACATCGTTGAAGGCATGTTTTCCAAATAAACACTTTCTTCCGCTTTATGGTTCATCGCTTGATAAACCTCTTCCATAGTATGTGGCATGATTGGTGTTAATAAACGTGTTAACGCTTCAAGCGATTGATAGATGACAGTTTGGACGCCGCGACGAATTGGGTCGTTGGCGCGTTCGATGTACAGTGGGTCTTTCGCATAATCGAGATAAAACGCACTTAAATCACGGGTCACAAACGT
>SKKW01000002.1:0-3026 GCA_007123535.1 Candidatus Izemoplasma sp.
AAGTCGACGCTTTGCCTTACGACCGTTGGCTTCAACGCATGTATAACACGATGTATAACCGCAATCTAGATGAAGGCTTTGTGGACGCCACCACGTTCTTAATTTACGCAAATGACACCTTGGTGGGCTTTATAGATGTCCGTCATCGTTTAAATGCTTTTTTAGCCCATGCGGGCGGGCATATTGGGTACATGATTCATCCTGATTATAGACGCAGAGGCTTTGCGAAAGCCGCTCTAACCGACGCGTTGTCTTATTTAAAAGAGGCCCATCATGTGAAAAAGGCTTTAATTACCTGTTCTCATGACAATGAGGCTTCTCGTAAGACCATCTTAGCGCTCGGTGGTGAGTATGAAAACACCGTTAAAGATGAACGTTTAGGCACCATTGAACGCTATTGGATCACGCTTTAAAATTAACGTATTATTAAAAAGTAGGTGATTGGATGAAAGTCATTCTTTTGACGGGCGATTTGGCCAGTTATAAAACAACGCTCGCAAAACGCTTAAGAGACGAACTCAACATCCCAGCGCTTATTAAAGACGACTTAAAAGAGACCCTTTTTGGGGCCTTTGAACACGTCACTGATACCACCCATGCACAACTTTCTTCGGTGACCTTTGAGTTGATGATGGCCCTAGCCCCAACCTATCAAAGCAAAGCCATCCTCTTAGAAGGTAACTTTAAACCGCACGAAGTCACCGCTCTTAAAACGGCTTTTCCTAACGCCCTTTGGTTTTTTGTGACGGCCCAAGAAGCGGTGCGTTATGAACGGTACCTTGCGCGAGAACCTTCAAGACATCAAGCGCATCAGCGCTATGGCACACTCTCAAAAGAGGCGTTTAAGCGGGCGAACCGGGAAGCGTTAGAACACATGCATGTGATTGACACCACCACCTATGATGAAACCATGTACAAAAACCTTAAAAACACCATTGATGCGTACTTAACGGAGGGTAACGAATGACACAAACCAAGAAAGCCTACATTTTAGATATGGATGGGACGCTTTACTTAGATGATGAACTCATCGAAGGCGCCAAAGACTTTGTTGAACTGCTTGAAGCGAAAAACATCCCATACGTACTTTTAACCAATAACTCATCCAAACATGCGAAAGCGTATGTTGAGAAATTCCATACGCTTGGTTTAAAGATCCCTCTTTCGAAAATCATCACGTCAGGTCAAGCGACCATTCATCATTTAAAAACGCATCATCCCACACTTAAGCGCTTATGTTTGCTTGGGAACCGCTTTTTACGAGAAGAGTTTATGGACGCAGGCTTTACACTGATTGATGAAGGTTTGGACCTTGATGCGGTCGTGCTTGGCTTCGATACTGAACTCACCTATCAAAAGCTTTGGCATGCAAGCGATGCGCTCGTCGCTGGAAAACCTTATTTTGCGACGCATCCAGACAGTGTGTGTCCGTTAAAAGGTGGGGCGTTTATGCCAGATGTGGGCGCTTTTATTGAACTGTTAAAAAAAGCGACCACGCGTGAACCCATCATCATCGGAAAACCTTACGCTCCGATGATGGACGTGGTTGAAGCGCTCTTGAACACACCAAAAGAACACATCACCGTCGTCGGAGATCGTTTATATACGGACATGCAAATGGCCAGTGATTATGGCATGCAAAGCGTGTTAGTGCTCAGTGGCGAAACCACCGAAGCAATGATTAAAGCGTCGGCGTTAAAGCCCACACGTGTTGTCGCGTCCGTTAAAACGCTTTATGAAGAACTCAAAACAACGTGAACAAAGCGTTGTTTTTTTATGCTCAGTAAGACACAAGGACTCAAAACGTTTTCATCACGAAAGAGCTTAGATGAGAGGGGTAACAATAGAGATTATGCGTTTGTATAACATGATGTTTTTAGCCTTAGATAGAACTTTAAATCATGCTTATAAGACTTTTGAGAAATTATTGCACAAGAGGCTCAAACGCTGTTATAATGTAAGAGTATTGATTGCGCTTACATAGCGCTTAGATAAGAAAGGAAGTGTATCATGAAGCAGTATACCGTCGATAAGATGAGGACCGTAGCCGTTTTAGGCCACTCAGGATCAGGTAAAACGACTTTTATGGAATCGGTCCTTTATCTGAGTCAAACCAAAGCTAAAAAAGGCAGCGTCGAAGCCAAAAACACCACGAGCGATTTTCTTCCTGAAGAACATGAACGGCTTGCGACACTCTCCACCAGTTTGATTCCTGTTGAGTATCAAGATTACAAATTTAACTTTTTAGACACGCCGGGCAGTGAAGAGTTTGTGAATGAACTCTATCAAGCCCTTCATATCGTCAAAGGCGCCGTCTTAATGGTTGATGGAACGAAAGGTATGGACATTGGCACCGAACGCGTGTTGAATGAGTTGAATGCCCATCACATCCCCACCGTGATCTACATCAACAAAATGGACAAACAAAACATTAAATTTGAAGGCATTTTAGAACAAATTCGCAGCGTTATCGGCAAACAAGCGGTCCCTTTTTTATGGCCGGTTGGCGAAGCCGATGATTTTAAAGGGTATGTCAACTTAGTGGACATGAAACAAAAACTGCGTCAAGGCAGTGATGTTTTAGAGACCGACGTCAGCGAAGCCTTGCAAGCGGAGATTGAACCCCACCGTGAAAAAATCGTCGAGTCCGTCGCCGAAACCAGCGAAGAACTGATTGAGAAATATTTTGCAGGTGAAACACTCACGAAAGACGAAATCTACACCGGCCTCCGACAAGGTGTGCTCGATGGCAACTTAAAACCGATCGTTTTAGGCTCTGCGGAAAAAGACATTGGTGTGTTAGCCACGTTAGACATCATTGCACGCTTCATGCCTGCACCCAACGATTTAAAAGCGGTCACAGGGAAAGACCCACAAACGGGCGAAACGATTGAACGTCTGACCAACGACGATGAGCCACTCTCAGCGTATGTCTTTAAAACGATTGTTGACCCATTTATGGGTGCGATTAACTTTATTAAAGTGTTGTCAGGTGTTTTAAAACCAGGCAAAGAAGTGTATGTGCC
>SKKW01000034.1:0-3012 GCA_007123535.1 Candidatus Izemoplasma sp.
GTCATCTCAGAGACTCTAAGCCCAGAACCATAAAGCACATGCAGCAACAACGCATCCCTTAACCCCTTTGGTGTCGATTGATCAACACTTTCAAAGAGGGCTTTGACATCTTCAGGAAACAAATACTTAGGGGCGGGTTTGGTCACTTTAGGGAGTTTAAGTTCTTGAAAAGGATCACTATCAATCACGTTTTGCTCGCGTAAAAAACGATAAAACGATCTGAGTGAGGCAATCTTCCGGCTGACCGTTTGATTTTGATAACGGTTGGTAAGCTCTGAGAGATAAAACTTCGCGCCTCTTGGCGAGACGCGTTGAAAATCGCCTAAGTCTTCCCGTTCTAAAAACGTTTTAAAATCGAGCACGTCTTTGGTATACGCTTTGACCGTATGGTTGCTTTGACGCACCATGACGGTGAGATAATCACGGTAGAGCTTGACCCATTCACGGTCGTTCATGACGGAACCTCTCCATCGCCGCTAAAGCACGCTTGGCCATCAACGCTTTTCGTTCTTTTTTAGGATGGCGTTCTTCTATAGGGGACAGTAACCCAAAGTTCGCGTTCATCGGTTGGAAATGTTTGATTGGCGCATGCGCGATGTAATCGGCCTGCGCACCCATGACGCTATGCCTAGGAAACGGCTTGTTTTCTGTGTTGGTGAGATAAGCGTAGGCACTTTGCGCGGCGACAATCGCACTGGCCGCACTTTCGACGTAGCCTTCCACACCGGCCAGTTGGCCCACGATCCATAGATCTTCACGCTGCTTGGTTTGATAATGCGCGTTTAAAACATTCGGCGCATTAATAAAACTATTTCGATGCATCACACCATAACGAATGATTTCAGCGTTTTCAAGCCCTGGGACCATTCTTAAAATGCGTTTTTGTTCACCGAACTTTAAATGCGTTTGAAAGCCCACCACGTTATACATCGTTTGTCTCGCGTCGTCTTGTCTGAGCTGAATGACGGCATGGTGCTTGATGCCTTCATGCATCAGGCCGACGGGTTTAAGAGGGCCAAAAAGCATTGTTTGTTCGCCGCGACGGGCCATCTCTTCAATCGGCATACACCCTTCAAAGACTTTTAACTCAAAATCCTTAATAGGCGCGGTTTCCGCGTTAATTAACGCTTCATAAAACGCTTTATACTGTGTTTCATTCATCGGGCAGTTGAGGTAATCGCCTTCGTTTTCTTCATCCCAGCGGGATTTACGAAAACAAATGTCTGTGTTAATCGTTGAAGCGTCGATGATGGGCGCGGCCGCATCGAAAAAATAGGCGCTTTCTTCACCTGTAAAACGCTTGATGTCTTGCATGAGTGCTTCATCGGTTAAAGGCCCGGTCGCAAGGATGGTAGGACCCTTGGGTATCTTTTCCACGACCTCATGTTTCAACGTGATGTTAGGATGCTCGCTTAACGCTTGATGAACACACGAAGAAAAGCCTTCACGGTCGACCGCTAAGGCCCCACCCGCAGGAATACGGTGCTGGTCCGCACAGCGGATGATCAGTGAATCCCACTGGCGCATTTCTTCTTTCATCACACCCACCGCATTTTTTAGATCGTTGGAGCGAAACGTATTCGAACAGACAAGCTCGGCGGCTTGGTCGGTTTGATGGGCGGGGGAATGTTTGATGGGTCGCATTTCAATGAGCGTCACATGGACGCCCCGTTTTGCGAGTTGATAACTGGCTTCGGCGCCTGCTAAACCGGCGCCTACGATGGTGATATGCATGGTTTTGCCTCACTTTTTTTAAGAAATTTTCTTTCAATCATTATAGCACGTCAACTGCCGATAAGGTGGAAATTTCCGAAAAAAAGCACGCGCTTGATCGCGCGCACTTTCATTAATCGTTGAAGCGCTTTAAGAGTCTTGGCGCCTTCGAAAGTTTGATTGAGGACGTTAAGTCGAGGGTTTCGCCACTGATGAGGTCATGGTAGGTGCCCTGACTGCCTTTGGGTAAGGTGATCTCACCTTCGCTGTTGGAGACGTTAAAGATGCCTAAGATGTGGTCTTTTTCGAGCGTGTAAGTTCCGACAATCACATCCGCTTCTTTTGGCACTTCTAAACGATAGAGGCCTTTGGTGAAGACGTCGGCTTTCACCGCTTTAGCGAGCGTTGAGATAAGGGGAGATAAATCTTCCCCTTCACGGCTCATCACGTCTTTATTGAAGAGGTCTGGGTGTTTCGCATCACTAAATTCGCCACCCATAAAGATCATGGTCGCACCTTTCGCAAAGAAGCTAAACGCATGCCAGTTTTTCAGTTTCACAGAATCTTCCTTGACATAGCGTGCGATGCGGCCAAAATCATGGTTTTCTAAGTTCCGCATTTTGATGTAATTTTTAGGGTAGATTTCTTCTTGTAACTCAAGGAAATCAACGTAGGCTTTTAAGGTGCCTTTGCCTTCTAAATACGCTTCAAACAACGGGTGTGCGTCATAATCATACGCCATGTCAAAGACTTGGAAGATTTCGGATTCACTTAAGCAATCAAAGCCTTTATCACGAATCATGCGCAAGAAATGACCGTGCACACTTTCACTGAGCCAAATCGTATCAGGGTCGGCTGCTTTGACAGCCGCGTGCGCTTCTTCTAAGAAATCAAGGGGTAAAAAGGACGCCACGTCAAAACGATACCCATCGACCCCCATGTGGGTGTACTCAAGTAGATACTCAATTAAAACATCGTATAAACGACGGTTTTTGGTGTAATCAAAATCGGTGATGTCCCACCAATCCGCGACACGGTTAGTGAATTCTCCTTGGTTGTTTTGGTAAAAGAACTCAGGATTTTTTTCTAGTAACACCGAATCATAACTGGTGTGATTATAGACGATGTCCATCATCAGTTTCATGCCTTTTTGATGCACCGCATCAATGAGGTCTTGAAAGTCTTGACGACTTCCGAGTTCTGGGTTAATTGCGCCAAAGTCTTTGATCGAATAAGTGCTCCCTAGCTCACCTTTACGGTTTGTTTCACCAATCGGATGCACAGGCAGTAAATAGACCA
>SKKW01000135.1:0-2991 GCA_007123535.1 Candidatus Izemoplasma sp.
AAGAGTGTCAAAACATTGGGTATATTCATCTTTTTCACCTCATGAAAAGTGTATCATACTGACCCCTTCATAGCAAGCACAAACCCACCTATGAAGACGCCGGATAATCTTGGGGTTCGAGTTGTGTCACAATGACATCATCCGCTTCTTTTGGCGTTTTTTGATGTAACAACGACCGTTGTGAGAGGGTGATTAAAACGAACGCGAAGAGAAAGATAATCACTGAAAAATCAAAGACGAGCCTTGGCGTTTGTTCATAGACGAATCCGGCGACTAGTGGTCCTAGGACCATGCCGATGGAAAAGAACATTTGCCTCACACCCATCACAGAACTGTACGTCGTTTCATCCGCATTCAAAGAAATGTAGTTTTGTTCAAACGGTTGGAAAATCGAGCGTAAGACCACATAAAGCATATAAAAACTATAAAGCATGACCATCAGATTGTTGCCACGAAAAACGATAAAAATCAACAACGCACTCAACCATTGAAGATGTTTCATGATGAATAATTCTTTTCTAAAACGACTTAAGAACGGCACAATCACAAAGTTTGTGAACAATCCAACCAACCCTGTCACCATCACAAAAGTCCCTAGTTGTCGTGTCGTATAGCCCGAATCAATGATGTAGACATCCAAATATTTAGTCACGATCGTCATCGACATCGTCGCCAGTGTCAAACCCACTAAAAACATTAGTAGTGCGGGTGAGAGTTTTGTCGCCATTTTGACTTGATGGAAGAAATGTGTGGTGTGAGTTTTTGTTGCTTGAGCTTCTTTTAAAACCACCAAGATAATCAGCACATACACCACATTTAAGATGGCTTGAATGTAAAAGACTTCTCTTAAAAAATAATCGCCTAAAATGCCACCCACCTGATACCCAAAGGTCGATCCTAATGCTAAAAGGGCGGCGCTCATCGATAAATACTTCGTTCTCGATTCTTTCGGTGCGATGCTGATGAGATGCGCGAGTAAAAGCGTCACACTAGCGCTGACACCAAAGCCGGCTAAAAAGCGAAAACTCGTCATTAGCCATGGGTTGCTGCTTGCGCCAAACAACCACTGCCCAAGGCTATAAAGCAACAAACCAAGAATGATGAAGGGCTTCTTTTGACGCGCGTCCCCCAACACACCCCAAAGCGGGGCTCCCACCATCAATCCTAAACTCATAAACGAAAAAAAGAACCCGAACATCCGCGCCTCAATGCCTAAAGCATTGACGAAACTTGGCGTGACCGGATGTCCAAGGTTATGGACAAACCCTTGAATAAAATAAAAAATTAAAACCCAGGTGACCGCTTTTTTCATGGACTTATGATTCACCTAACTCAACGTTATGGTAGACATGAGAGACTTCATCTAAATCATCTAACATGCTTAAAAACCGTTCAATTAAAGGTTTGTTTTCTTCGCTTATAACAACTTTTTCTAACGGAAACCAACCTTGTTCACTTGAAACAATCTCAACACCTTCAAGGGTCTTTAAGGTTTCTTCAATTTTTTCTAAGTCATAGCCACCGGCAGTAATTAAGACGATATCGTCTTCAAGACTAAGGTCTTCGACATCGAGTTCTGCTTCAATCAAAGCATCGAGCACCGTTTCTTCATCGACCCCTTTTAGACTGAGGAGTGATAGATGTTCATATTGGTGTTCCACGGAACCTTTGACCCCAAGTTTAGAGCCCATTTTTGTAAAGCAATGACGGACTTCACTGACCGTACGGTTGACATTATCGGTCATCGTATCAATTAAAAAACAGGAGCCTTCAGGACCAAACCCTTCATAACGGATGGCCACAAAGTCTTCACCGATGCCTTTTTCAGCTTTTTCGATGTTACGCTTGATGACGTCGTTAGGGACTTGTTGACTTTTAGCTTTATCAATCAAATGTTTAAGCGCTAAGTTTGCTTCAGGGTTCGAGCCCCCTTGCTTAGCCAACATGTAGAGTTCCTTACCAAAACGAGAATAAAGTTTGGCTTTTTGTAGCGATGTCTTCGCCATCGCTACTTTTCTAACTTCAAATTTACGTCCCATGTTATGACTCCTTTTTCAAACACGTTTGATGGGGTTTTAATTCGACGAGTTGTTGCTTATATAGTCTTCCAATCGCACGCTTAAACGCGGCCTTCGATAAATGGAATTCTGCAAAAATCGCATCCGCATCGCTTTTATCGCCGAAAGGCACACAACCTTCTTTTTTAAGTCGCTCATAAATCCTCTCAGCATCTTCATCCAACGCTAACTCTTTTTGAGCGACCAACGTACCGTTATATTTGGTACGGCTGAGTTGTTTGATGATGGTGACCTCACAGGTTTCCCCTAAGCGATGTTTTTGACGTGTATGTTTGTAATAGACAAAAATTTCATGACCTGAAGGTGTAAAAAAGACCAAGCCTTCATCGGCTAAGTGAAAAACATAAGCCTTCACGGTGTCTGACACTGCGAGTTCTTCTTGCGGATTGAGATGGGCTGTAATACGAAAACGGCTCACCATTTTTGCGACCATCTGGTTTCTTCCTGAACGCAAATGACAAAAAAGCACATCGCCAACGTCTGGCCATTGATCTTTAATAAATGGTAAATCGTCTTTAGATACCAACATATCCTTCTTTAACCCAATGTCAACAAAGACCCCTAAGCCGGGAATCTTTTCAACAACGGTCACAAACCCTGGCTCGTACGTGGTAATCTTAGGCGTTTGCATGGTCGCCACCACAGTCTTACTTTGATCGATGTATAAAAACGCTTCGACCTCTTCGCCAAGCGTTAATTCACGTGATGCATCACTCTTTATTAAACTCACAGAGAGGGCGTCATTTTCTAATTGATAGTAATCTTCAAGAACCTCGACCACACGAAACTGGTCAAATTGTCCTAGCTTTAAAGCATTCATATGTTCACCTCGTTGCAATTATACCAAAAAGCCGCTTTTTGTACACGCATAATGATGTTTTTGGTTGCTTTTTTTTAGCCCCTTTGATACAAT
>SKKW01000041.1:0-2985 GCA_007123535.1 Candidatus Izemoplasma sp.
AAACTATTTTAGGAGGATTTTCATGGCAGACATCAGCTTATCAGTATGGCAATTTGAACTTGTGTCACATGTTTTAACCTTAGGGTATGCCGCAATGGCAGCAGCATTATTCTACTTTATCCTCACCAAAAATGATAACTCACCCAAGTATCGTCCGTCCAGTGTCTTGAGTGTGGTCGTCATGGTTTCCGCCGCTATCTTACTCTTTATGCAACAACAAAGTTGGCAAGATGCGTTTGTGTTAAACGCTGCTCGTGATGGCTTTGAATCAACGAGTTCGGTTTTCACCAATGGGTTCCGTTACTTAAACTGGCTCATTGACGTGCCCATGCTCTTGATCCAGATTCTCTTTGTCGCAGGCATCGCCGGCGTCGCATTCAAGAAATACTTGATATCCTTTGCGACCAACGGAACACTCATGATTGTCACAGGTTACATCGGTCAGTTCTTCGAACCTGGTCGTGACACTGAGAACATTGTTTTGTGGATTGTTTGGGGTCTCATTTCAACCGTCTTCTACGTATTTGTTTTAATCAACATTACCCGCGTGATTAAGGAAGGGAAAGCGAACATGGAAGGCTCTTCAGGTCAAGCGCTTTTCGCCTTTATCTTACCACTCTTCTATGTCGCCTGGACCATCTATCCTATCGCCTATGTGATGCCTATTTTAGCCAGCATTGATGTCGAACTCTTAGGCTTAGGTCTCGTGTTACAACAAGTCATTTATACCGTAGCCGATATCTCTTCAAAAATCATTTATGGTGTGATTTTAAACATCGTCTCAACGCGTCGCTCAGTTGAAGAAGGCTTTAAACAAGCATAATTTTTTAAGACTCTTTCGAGAGTCTTTTTTATTTTGCTCTTTTCATGCTATGCTATAGGTGAAAGTGAGGCGATAGCGTGCATTCATCCTCTGAAGTGACCCCCATCATCCACGTCTTAGACTATGATGATAAGGTTATCCACGAACATCATTCCTATCAAACAAGAACGCAAACGAGTCAATTGATTCAAATAACAGGGAAATGCTCCGAAGAGGTTTTAAGCGCCATCCAAAAAGATTACGCCTTTGATCATACAGTTTTTGAAGATATCTTGAATCAAAAACAGCGCAACAAGTTTGAAGTTAAAGAAGATCATCTTTTCGCGACCTTTCATTATGACGAAATAATCAATGAAGAAATCAAGCCAAACTATCTAAGTCTCTTACTATACAAAGAGGCGGTCATTCTTTTTCATAAGACACCGACAAGTTTAAGCGGTGACCTTGTTGAGCTACTGACTAAAAATGGACAAGCCAGAGAAAAGGCATTGGACTACATCTTTTATTTTGTTCTCGATTGGATGACAGATCATCATTTGGATGTTTTTAAACATCTTTTTGCGCAGGCCATCAGTTATGAGGAGGCACTTTTAGAAAATCAATCGTTAAACCAAGAAGCCTTATATCTCATCCGTAAAAAGCTCCTTCGATTAAAAGTAAACATTGAACCTATTTATGAGGATTTTGAGAAAACCCTCATACACGCTAAACACCTTATTTCAACCGACCATCAGCTTTACTATGATGATGTGAAAGATCATTTGTTAAGATTACTGTCTCAGCTCAATGAAGCAAGAGAGATGATACGTCATTTATTGGATTTAAACTTAAACAATCAGTCGCAAAAAATGAACCGCATTATGACGACATTGACACTCTTTAGTGCCATTTTTATACCGCTATCTTTTCTAACAGGCTTTTTTGGGATGAATTTTGTACATTTTGAGCTTTTGGAGTATGAACACGCCTTAATTGGCTTTATCCTAGGCTGTGTTTTCTTAGCTCTAGGGATGGTCTTTTTGTTTAAAAAAATGCGTTGGTTTGATTAACCTTAGCTGAGACAACTATTTCTTTAAACAATGTGGTTGACATCCCCTAATCTATATGGTACTTTAACATGTAATCAAATATAAAAGACTATGTATAAAGAGGCCGCGGTTATCACGCAGAAATGTAGGTTAACCGCCGAAGTGCACCCTTGCACTGGGCTTATGCTTAATAGGCATAAGACTGAGCACCCATCTTGCCCAAAGATGTGTGATTGAGCTTTTACATGGTGGGCTTGATAGGATAACTACGAGCTCGCTCGTAGTTTTTTTTATATCAAAAAGGATGATGTTTATAATGAATGCTCAGTTTGACCAATGGCTACGCGAAACCCGCCAAGCGCTCCATCAAATTCCTGAACTGGGGTTTGATCTTCCTAAAACGCACCAATACTTAAAAACCACGCTTGAAACGATGGGTTATGAACCTCAGGTCGTGGCGCAAAGTGGCCTATATGTGTATCTACCCGGCGCATCAAATGAAACCGTTGCATTTCGTGCCGACATGGACGCATTACCTGTGTGTGAAAACACCCAGTTACCTTATCCATCCACCCATCCGAATCAGATGCATGCGTGTGGACACGACGCGCACATGACGATGCTGTTAGGCTTAGCCAAACAGCTCAAAGGAAAACCATTAAAACATTCAGTGCTTTTGATTTTCCAACCGGCAGAAGAGGGACCTGGTGGCGCTAAAGAAATTGTGAAAAGTGGGCTATTTGAACGGTACAACGTCAAACACATCTATGGGTTTCATGTGTTTCCTGGATTAGACGCTGGAAAAATCGGTTTACGCTCAGGTCCGATGATGGCCCAAAATGGTGAATTTGATTTAACGGTGATGGGTCAAAGTGCGCATGGCGCACAACCTCACTTAGGTCATGATGCCATGAGTGCTGGTCTCGCTTACGCACAAGCGCTTAATACGCTCACCGCTAAAATGATCACCCCTTTGATTCCTACGGTCATTGTCTTAGGAGAATTTAAAGCGGGTGAAGCACGTAACATTTTAGCTAAAGAAGCCCTTTTAAAAGGGACCATTCGCACCTTTGATGACACGCTCTATCAAACGATTAAAGAAAAAATGCATCAACTCGCCAACGGTCTCGCCCA
>SKKW01000009.1:0-2980 GCA_007123535.1 Candidatus Izemoplasma sp.
ACATCGGTGTGCTATAATAATGCGCGTGCTCAAAAAGCACAATCCTTGCGGCGCAAGCCGCCAACAGACCAGAAGGAGGAAAATACATGACTAAATATGAAATCATGTACATCATTCGTCCAACCGTTGAAGAAGCGGCTCGTAAGACACTCATTGAGAACTTACACAGCATCTTCCCTGCGCACCAATCATCGGTTGTTAAAGTTAACGAATGGGGTACACGTGAATTGGCGTATGAAATCGATCATCACACCAAAGGCTATTACGTTGTCTTAGAAGTTGAAGCCACCGAAGAAGCGCGTGCTGAGTTTGATCGTATCATCCGTTTAAATGAAGATGTCATTCGCTATCTTATCATTAAAGACGTACGTTAATTAAGGAGTGCTTCTATGTTAAACCGTGTCGTACTTGTCGGGCGTTTAACGCACGACCCAGAATTGAAGCGGACGCAATCGGATATTCCTGTGGTGAATTTTCAAGTGGCCATTAACCGGCCGTATTCACGTTCAGATGCCGACCAACAAACCGATTTTATTCGTGTGGTCGCATGGCGCCGACAAGCAGAAACCTTAGCGCAATACGTTCGCAAAGGGGCCTTGATTGGCATCGATGGTCGTCTTCAAAGCAACACCTTTGAAGATCAAACCGGACAACGTCGCACAACCCTTGAAGTCCTTGCGGATTCCATTCAATTTTTAGAACCTAAAAACCAAGATAGCCCTGCAGGAGGGTACGACGCTTCGCGTCAAAACCCAAGTTCATCGAGTCGCTATACGAATGAGTCGAACGATTATCAAAACAATCGATACCAACGTTCGAACCAAAACACACAAGCGCCGCCCCTCGACATCGAGGACGATGACTTACCATTCTAATTAAAGGAGAGAGACTATGGCTCGCGGAAACTTTCGTAAACGTCGTAAAAAAGTATGCTTTTTTACCGAAAATAAAATTAGCTACATCGACTACAAAGACGTCGAATTATTAAAACGCTTCATTTCAGATCGCGGAAAAATTTTACCAAAACGTGTCACCGGCACGAAAGCTGGTTACCAAAAAGAATTATCGGTCGCAATTAAAAACGCTCGTCACATGGCTTTACTGCCATTCGTTAAAGAGTAATTTAAAAGGCTCACGTCCTAGACGTGAGCCTTATTTTTTTACTCTTCAACCAGTCGACCGATACGCGGCATGCGACTTAGGATTTGTTCACCATGGGGTGAGCCCATGATTTCTTGGGTTAAATCTTGTCCGGCTTGATGTTGACCTTGATGTAAACCGTTAGGCCAACGTGGTGAACCGGTCACATCGTAGACAAACCCATCGACCGCGACGTACGCATCCCGGCCATCACGCCCATCAAACTCAGCGAGTTCTGAGAGCGTAAAGGTTCTAAGTTCCTCATCTGGGACACGTTCAACTGGGGTTTCATCGGTGGCACAGGCCGCAAGCACGAACGCTGGGGTTAATATAAGTAATAGTAAGATGATTTTTTTCACACATGACACCTCCTTGTGCTAAGCATAGCAATACGAACTATTTTTGTCACGCTGGACGCTTTAAAGAAACAAAAAAAGCCCAGTACGGGCTTTTAAAGTGGTCGAATGTGTTTGATCCAATAGACAAAGGGGGTGTCTAGGGCGGCCACTAAGACTTTAATGAAATAGGTCGTCAAGGCGATTTCAAAGACAATCGTCATTGGGAAGACTCCTAAAAAGGCAATGGGGACAAAAATAAGGGTGTCGAGCGCTTGAGACAAAAGGGTCGATAGGATGTTGCGAGCATACAGTTTCTTGCCGTCACCTTGTTTGACTTTTAGATAATTAAAAATGTGAACATCAAACAACTGAGCAATCGCATACGCGGTCAAACTACCTAAGGCGATTCTAGGTAAGAGACCAAAAATGGTGACCAGTGAATCTTGCGCAAAATCATCCGCACCTGGTTGGAATAAAAGCACCATCTGCATGATGATCACCGTCGCAAGTAAAGAAAAAATCCCTAAGTAAACGGCTTTCTTAGCGTCTTTTAGCCCGTACTTTTCCCCAAGACTATCGGTGACTAAAAAGAGTGTGCCGTACATAATGTTCCCGAGTGTGGCGGTTAAGCCGAACAACTCAATCGTTTTGGTGACCTGAATGTTGGCTAAAATGGTTCCGACACCGATCCACACCAACAGCCCTGTTTTACCAAAGAGTTTGTAGGCCAAGGTGACGGCCAAAAAATTCACTAGCGCAAACGCTAGCCAGAGAAATTCATTCATTGTTGCCTCCTAGTTTTGATTTCGCAGGATGGTTTCGAACTGCGTGATACTGAGCTATTTTAGTGTTTTTTAAAACACTTGTCAAGAAATGATGTCTGGCGTGACAAAACCATACGTTATGCTATAATATGATGGATTAGATAAGAAGAGGTGACTTTATGCCAAAGCGTTACCGTGTCATTGTCTTAGTGTTGACGCTTGGACTCATTGGAGTGAGCGTCTTTACCATGACGCAACCCACCATCTTCATCGCAAGCCTTGCGGCGTTAGGGGTAACGCTTTTTTTTGCGGGACTCATGACCCTGTCACATCGTGAAAGTCGTGTCTTGTTAAGTCGTTATGAACGACGTTTACAAACGAAAACCAAAGCCTTAAAAGATAAAGACGACGTCGCCACCAAACTGACACAACATCATCCTGTGGGCATTTTATTGCTCAGTGAAGGTCATGTGATTGCTTGGGCGAACCAAGCCGCCAAAGACGCTTATGCGAATCCTTTAGAAGGTCGCTCTCTTGAGATGATTGATAAAGAACTATTAGAAATGATTGAACGTCCTAATCCTTTAAAAACCCCTTTAATTAAAGTATATGGTCAATACTATGAAGTCCGTTATCAACCGACCATGAACGCGGTGTATTTAACGCTTGTAAGTGAACGCGAACAGTTTAAAAAGCGTGTTTACAATGCGATGAGCGTTGTGGGGTTACTCCACCTAG
>SKKW01000115.1:0-2975 GCA_007123535.1 Candidatus Izemoplasma sp.
AATGGGCTTGCCGCTGATTTTAATAACCCTCATGGTCTCCATTAATCGTGACGCACCTGGGGCACCACCAGTGGAAGAAGCCGCACTGTTTATTGGGTTAATCTATATTTTGATGTTTCAAGGGTTCGGCGCAGCGTATACGTTTGAAGGGTTAGAGCATGATTTTTTCAAACCGTTTAAAGATCGACTGCTTATGAGTCCTGTTTCTCCTTATCGGTTTGTCTTAGCTAACCTCATCTTTAGCACGCTGATCAGTTATGTGCAGTCTATTTTATTACTCATGTATGTGATGCTTGTTTTTGACGCCGCTGTGACAAACTTCATCAGCGTATTACTGATCTTACTGTTAGGGGTGATCTTTGCGCAATTGTTTGCGGCTGTCTTAGTGTTGGTGTTAAAAAAAGCGGCGAAAGCCCAAGCGGCAATTACGCTTTACATTATTGCGGCGATGATTCTAGCTGGCTTTTTCTTCCCCTTACCATCCAGTAATATCACCGCATGGCTCGGTGAGTATTCAAGTCCTATGGCATGGACACATCGCGCACTTTATGGTGTGATGGAGACAAACTATGAGGTCTTACTAAGTAGTTTAGGTCTACTGAGTCTCGCAACGCTCCTCATGGCAGGGTTCGTGGTCTTATTATCTAAGAGGGTGTTACTATGATGGCGGTCTTTGCGTTGGTGTTCAAGCGGTTGTGGACACAGCGACTGACGTTATTAGTCATGATCGTGTTTCCTTTTATCATTATCCTCATCCCACAAATGACCGATGGCGCCCCGACAGGACCGTTTGGCTTGTTTGGCTTAGTGTTAATGTTTTCAAGCTTTTTAATCAGCAAACAAGTGATCGAAGACCGGCAACTACGCACCGTCGTGCGCATCGCGGCCTCACCCATTTCACACCGCGATTATCTCATGGGGCACTTACTAGGTTATGCGCTCTTAGTGACGGTACAAGTCCTTGTCTTTACAGGGTTAGCCCTCATGCGTTATGATGTTGGTTTCGAATTTTATCGCTTGGCGCTGCCTTTACTCTGGACGTTTGGGCTGATGACCATCACCTTAGCACTCTTTTGGCACACGTTTTTTAAAACCTTTGCAACCTCGCTTTCTTTGTTTAGTGTGGGCGCAAACATCATGGCGGTCGTCAGTGGGATGACCTTCCCTTTAAGTCTCTTACCCGATCGTTTAAAACAAATCGCGGTGGTCTTACCGACCTATTGGTTTGCATATGGCTTAGAAAATGCGCAAGAACAAGCCGTGGTGACGGTCTTATTAAGTCTGGCTATTTTAACGGCCTTTGGTATAATATTCATAACGATAGGATCAAGACGGAGCTATGAATGATTGAAGTGTTTACACGTCTAAAGACGTGGATCATCGGCATCACATTATGGCATTTAACCGTAGTTTTATGGCTACTATCGCCAGAAGAACCTACGGTTTTTTTGCTGTGGCTTTTGAGTGTGGTGTTGTTGGTGGGACGCTTACGTTTTAATCAGCTGACCTTAGGATGGTGGTTTGAAGCGCTTTTGCTCATTTTGTTAAGCCTTTGGTTTCAAGAAGCTGTTTGGGTCTTTCTCCCCTATGCGTGGCTGCTGTGGTCTTATAAACCGTGGGTAAGTGTGGCGGGTTATGGGGTCTTTGTCTTTGCCTTAATTGACCAACCCTTATTCATCCTATTTCTTGGGTTTTCGGTGCTGCTTGGTCTTCTATTTCGTGTTTGGACGTTTCAATCACGTCGCTATGTTACAGAGCTCGATGAGTTAAGGGAAACGCGCCATCAACTGGAAGAAGAACGCGCGGCGATACTTCATGATCAGGCCGAACAATCACGTTTAAGTGTCCTTTCTGAGCGCGATCGTATTGCAAGGCAACTTCATGACGATTTAGGCCATGATTTAACCGGGGCCTTGTTGGCGTTAAGAGCCTATGAAAGCACAAGGCAAAGTCTTGAATCACACTCATCCTTTAGTGCGTTAAAAGCGCGTTTAGAAAACGCGGTTGAAACCTTAAAAGACACCGTCCATCAAACTAAGCCCGAAGAAGAACTGGGATTTGAGCGTTTTGAAGCGTTAGTTTGTTCTTTTGAAGAACTGCCGATCACGTTTGAAAGCCAAGGTGACCAGACACTCATTCCACCTGCCCATTGGCCACTCTTGATGGCCGTCGTTAAAGAAGCTTTAACCAATGTGCGAAAGCACGCGCAACCGAAAGAAGTTACCGTGACACTCACACCCTACAACCGTCATCTGCGTTTAGTGGTTCAAAACGATGGGGTGCGTTCTAGTAGTTCCAATAAAGGCTTTGGCTTAAACTCCATGCGTCGACGTGTAGAAGCCTTTGGTGGAACATTGAGTGTGGATCATGGGTATCAATTTATCTTAGTCTGTGTCTGTCCTATCCAAACGAAGGAGCGCGGATGATGAAAATCTTATTAGTGGATGATGATGCGTTGGTTTTAGAAAGTTTAAGCATCATTTTAAAAGCGCACCGTGCCTATGACATCGTTGGGTTATGTGAGAACGGTCAAGAAGCGCTCACCTTTTTAACAGGCCATTCCGTTGATGTGGTTTTAATGGACATTGAAATGCCTCTCATGAATGGCATTGAAGCCTGTGCTCAGATCACCAAGCAGCACCCACAAGTTAAGGTGATTATGTTAACGACGTTTCGCGATTTTAAATCGGTGCATCAAGCGCTACAAGCCGGGGCGAAAGGTTATTTACTCAAAACCGATGACCTCAAGCTTCAACTTGACACCATCGAACAAGTGTCTCGCGGTCAAGCGGTTTTTTCACAAGCGGCGCTTGAAGCCTTCACCACGCAGCGTCGAACCTCACTATTGACACCCCGTGAAAATGAATGTATGGAACTGATTGCGCATGGGTATGCGAATAAAGAGATTGCGTCACGGATGTTTGTCAGTGAAGGCACCGTGAGAAACATGATCAGTGTCATGTTAGATAAACTTG